>NSIA01000016.1 GCA_002737585.1 Planctomycetaceae bacterium
CGGCGATTGCCGCCGTGCTTGGCACCGCGCTCAGTGATAGCGATGCGGCGCTCCTACGTATGGCGTGCAACGCTGGCAACCCGCAGGCCGCAACCAGCTGGATGTACCAGATACAACTTGAACAGGACATGCTTGGCGCATTGCGTGTGAACCCGGCGTTGGTAGTGATATCCGCGCAACTGTCGCCCGCCGCGCGCCGTGCCGCTGTGGACGTGCTTGCTGCGCGCGAATCCCCAGTGTGCGCCACTATCAAAGCGGAGCGCGATGCCCGCATCCTTCTGATTGTGTCGCGGCGTGGATTAATGCCCGATTCGTACACAGGCATGAGCACGGTCGAACGGTGGCGATTCAACAATATGCGGCAAGAACAGATGGATCAGTTCTCCATGAGTGCATCGACCGCCGCGCGCGCAGCCCGCGCAACAGCGAACGAAGCCATCAATGCCGTATGCAATGCCTTGTCACCGGAAGATGCCGCGCGTGTGCGCACGGCCGCAGTCCGCCGTGGCTATCCAGATGCACATCGATCCGATGCAGAGATCGCCATCGTTGCGCTCACACTCTGTGACGCGCTTCCGCCCGAAGATATCACTACCCGCGTGGCCATTGCAAGCGCGGCTGATGCTTGGCGATCCGAGGCCACCGTGGTCTGCCAGCAGCGGATTGAACGCCTGAACACCCTGATGAATGGCTCATATGCAGACTCCACGGCACTCCGTTCCGCCATTGATGCATCGGGCGTGAACGCACTTGAAGCCATCGACAGTGAGCGCCGCGTTCTTGCGGTGGAACGCCTCCGCGTGGTGGCACCCGCAGAACTCCGCGCGCGTTGCAAGGCGTGGCGATCCTTCTGCCTGCTCGCCGGCGTCGAAGCGAATGATCACGACCTACACTCCGCGCCATGACCCCATTTGCGAGCGAATTTCTCGGCACCGCCGTGTATGTATTTCTTGGCGTTGCCGTCACTGCAAACCTGCGCCTTGCTCGCGCGCCGGGTGTTGGCGGAAGCTATGGAACCGCAGTACTCGGATGGGGCGCGGCCCTTGCTGCCGGCTTGCTGGTCGCTGGTCGGAGTGACTCGCAACTCAACCCCGCAGTCACCGTAGCGATGTGGTCCATTGGTCGACTCAAGTCCGACATGGTGGCGGGCAACATCACTGCACAATGTGTGGGCGCGTTTGTGGGTGCAGCGGTCGCGTGGTTACAGTTCTTGCCGTACTGGTCACGCACCGATGATGCGCAGACCAAACTGGCGGTCTTTGTAAACGTGCCCCGCATTCGTGCGCCGCTCTCCAACCTACTTTCTGAGGTGCTTGCGTCCGCGGTCTTTGTGTATGTCATTCTGCGTCTGATCGCCGGAGCGACCATCGATGCCGGCAGCGCGGATCAAGCGGAAGACGGCATCGCCTTCCAACTGACGGCCACTCCGATGTCGGTTGTTCAGCCAATGCTGTCGGTCCTGGTTGCTGGCATGGCGCTAGCGGTGCTCGCCCTTGGTGCTGCCGGCGCAAGCGATTGCATCATGAACCCCGCGCGTGATCTGGGTTCTCGCGTTGCACACGCGTTTCTTCCCATTCCCGGTAAGGGCGGAAGCGATTGGCGCAGCGCATGGATTGGAATTGTTGGTCCAGTGCTCGGTGCGCTCCTCGCGGCAGCACTGTGGCGCGCAACGGTTGCATGATGAAGCGCGGGTGACTACTGAAAGTTTGCTACTTGCACGCGCCGTACTGAGAGCGCTTCTCTATCATCGGTCGTATGACTGCCATCGCGCTCATCACGCTTCCGCTCGCACTCGCATGGGCGCTACAGGCACCGCCGGCGCCGACTTCCACGCCGGCGCCGACTTCCACGCCGGCGCCTACTTCCACGCCAGCGGGTCAGCCAGCCCTGACGCCTGAACAAGAGCAAGCGAAACGCATGGCCGAGATGCCATGGTTTTCGCGGCTTGGTATGCGTTCACTCGGCGTCGAAGGAAAGCTCCCCGTTGTTGATCGCGTGGTGCTGGTTGCCAATGAGGGCGCCTACCTTGAAGAAATCGCACGCTGGACTCCCAAGGCGCGCTGGCCAGTTCTCATCGAGGATGATGAATTCGCCCCGCGCTTCATCCGCGCCTTCAAGCCCGCGCAAGTGATCCGCCGCCCCGCATCAGCAGCACCCGCCGATGATGCCGCGTTGCGCGCCGCCGTGGATGCCGCAATCGCGCGCGCATGGGGCGGCGACCCCGCCAACGGCTCCGTGGTTGCACTGCGTGCCATCGGCTTGGTTCCGGCTGGAATCGTTGGCGCGTCGGTTAAGGATCCTGCATGGACCGCCGCTGTGGCGCTTGCAGCCGGACGTGGCCAGCCACTCGTGTGGTTTGAAGAGCCCGCCGGTAGCAGCAGTAACGACATCCTGAGTGCAACCGACTTTGCAAAGCTTGATGCCGCCGTTCGCAATTCCTTTGCGTCAAGTGGCCTCACGTGGAACACGCTTGGGGATGATTTGGAGACGTTCACCCTGTGTCGTCACGCCGCGTTGCGCGTGGACCTTCCATCGCCAGCCGGCGGCCGAAATCCGCAACTTCCCAAGGAAAACGGACCGCTTTCACTCACGGACGCCCTGTGCCGCAACGACGATGGATCACGCTGGGGATTTGCAGGACAGGTCTTTGGCACCAGCACTCGTTCCGCGTACATGGCCATGTGCTCTCTGTTTCTGCATCGCACCGAAACATGGATGTTTGATGGATACGCCAACCGCACCGGCAACATGTACGCCGCGTATTCATTTGCGCAGGCAACCCCTGTCCTGGCGCAAGAAGGCTTCACCATGAAATCATGGGAGGGCACCAACGGAACCCTCGCTTCGTGGCGATCACTCTTGCCAAAGGGCATCAGCCCGGACGTTCTCTTGATGAACTCCAGCGGCAATGCTGATTTCTTTGACGTGGAGACATCGTCAACCGCGCCAGCCACCGACATCCCTGTACTGCGAAAGCCGCTGGCGCTTTCCATGATTCACAGCTTCTCGCTGCAAGCACCGGATTCCGTTTACACCGTCGGTGGTCGATGGCTCGATCACGGGGTGTACGCCTATGTCGGCTCAGTGCACGAACCGTATCTGACCGCATTCATTCCGCCGTCCACGCTTGTTCAGCGCCTTGCGGCGCTCACGCCGTTCTTGGTGGCTGGTCGACAGTGGCCCGGCGATCCGATCGCGCAGGTTTGGCGCATCGCCACCATTGGCGATCCGCTCATGACAATGCCCGCACCCAAGACGCTTGCGATGCTGCCAGGCCGAGATCACGCACCTGCATTGGAGACGGCCGAAATGGACCTCCGCGATTCAGCGCGCGCCGCGCTTGAAAAACTGAAGGATGCTGATCCGGCAGTGACGCGTGATTCGTGCGCGCGCGCCATGCGTGACTTAGTGCTCGCCGGCGACGATACGGTCGCCGCGCAGTTGTGGAAACTTGCCAAAGCAAAGGGTGCGCAAGACGCTGTGGCACGCATTGCACTTGGGCCGATCTTTCGGGCGGGCACCCGCGCAGAATTCATGGAAGCATGGTCGATCGCGCGGGATCCCACCGACGAACAGCGCGATATGTTGTGGCACTTGTGGGCGCTTGATATTCCCACGCTGCGCGACCCAGTGACCCTGACAGTACTCAAGAATGCCATGCGATCCCCGCGCCTGGACATGGACGCGCAGGCGTTGCTTCCAGCAGTGCGCGCCGTCGATGGCCGCATTGCTGCCGACACGTGGCTGAATGACTTGATTTCTAAGACCACCGATGTTGAAGCACGGCGCAAGATTGCGCAACTCCAGGGGGCCAGTTAACGCGCGGGTGCGCCCTTGACGCCCGCACCCGTACCGTCGGGACTCGCGCCGCTCTTGACACCTACACCGTCGCCGGCCGCATCACGCACGCGCTCGGCAACCTTGGTTGGGTCGTGTTCAAACGCTACTGGTGCGCCCGGCGCATTCGGCTGCCGTACCCCAAGAAACCGTTCATTTGCAGCCTGTTCAGTGCACGCAAGCAGTGCAACGCTTCCAGCGAATGTTGGATGCAACTGGTCACGCTGAATCAGCGCTCCGTCGGCCTCTTCGCTCCAACTGCGGCGCCCCGCTTCGAACGGCTGCCCAGAGCGCAGGTCATCAACCAACTTTGCTAACGGCAGTATCGCCACGCGTGGCTTGTCCTTGCCCCACGCACGAATTCGCTCATTCGCAAGCGCAATCGTTTCCAGCTTGGGCATCTGCGCTTTGGAAAGCATCTTGCCCACCGCAAGCGACATATCCGGCACATCACCAACTACGAGCGGCACACCTGCATCCACAATGCGATTGAGTTGCGCAAGGCCCCGCTCAAGTAACTGCAAGCGTTGCGATTCATCTTTGATGGGAGTTCGGTCCGCACTGAGCGCGCCGTACACAAACCAAAACAGAAAGTCGTCCGCAAACACCATGGTGACGCGCGGTTCTTGGGTGAGTGTTGCATCCACTTGCGCGCTACCCATCACGCCTGGATTAGTGAAGAAGAGTCCAGAGGCGTCGCCCGTTACCTCGCCTGCGCTCACTCGCGCCATCGAAGCAAGGCGCGCTACCGTCATCGGCTCAAGCCGTGCAGGATGCGTGCGCGGCAGCGGGGCACGAACTCCAAAGCCGGCACTGGCACTTGCGCCCATGACATGCACGTGCGCATACAACGTCGCCGGATCAATCCCCGGCGTGGCATCGCGCGCCAGACTCACCGGCATCGCTGCCGGCACCGCCACCAAGAGCGCTACAAACGAAAGCGCGAGTGCCAATGCCGAAAGTCCACGCAAGCGAGATCGGTGGATGTGCTCGTTCATGCGGGATCCTCTCCGTGCGGAAGCACGCGTACTTGTGCCTTCTGGTTTGCCACCAAATGTCCAGGCGGCACGCTTTGCATGACAAAGACGCCACCAGCAACCACTGACCCATCACCAATCACCGTGTCGCCACCGAGAATCGTGGCGCCGGCATACACAGTGACGCGTGCGCCGAGCGTCGGATGCCGCTTGGTTCCCTTGCGCAGCGATCCATCCGCGTCGCGCTCAAATTTCTTTGCGCCAAGCGTTACGCCTTGATAGATGCGGCAGCCTTCACCAATCGTGCAGGTCTCACCAATCACCACTCCGGTTCCGTGGTCAATGAATACGCCGCGGCCAATCTGCGCCCCGGGATGAATATCAATCCCCGTGGCCGAGTGTGCAATCTCCGCAAGCATGCGCGGCAGGATCGGCACTTCTCGAATCCATAACTCATGCGCAAATCGATGTGCCGTCAATGCAGTAATTCCCGGGTAGCACAAGATCACTTCCGCAATACTTCGCGCGGCCGGATCGCCGCGGTACGCAGCTTCAACATCGGCAGCCAGTGCGGCACGGATCGCGGGGATCTGCGCCAGGACCTCGCGGCAAATGCCATCAACCGCGTCATCCTGCTCAGGCTGGTTACTCGGCACTGCTTCCACCGCGCGCCGCGCTGCAGCAATGCACTGCGCAAGGGCAATCCGTAGCGCCGGTACGCGCTCGGCAACGAACGCTTCCACCGCACCGGGTTCGCTACCCGTCCGTGCGTCGCGGCCCCCGCCGCCTTCGGTGTCCATGAGGTGGAACCCCGGGAAGGCAATTTCACGCATAGCGCCCAAGAGCTGCCCCGCGGATTCGCGGTCAATCGCCAGCAGTTTGCCAATCCGCGCGGTGGCAGGGTGCGCGGCGATCGATGCCGCGATCGCCTCATGAATTTCGTGCAGCGGCGCAGTGCTCATCGTCCACGATCGTATCGGGTTCGGCTATCCTCGCCCGCCCGCGCCGACTGTTGGCGCCTCGCATCCAGAGCCCCCTGAAGCACCTATGGCGATCCTCATTGACGGTAATACTTCGGTCATCTGCCAAGGAATCACTGGCACATCAGGCGCCTTCCACACCAAGGGCTGCTTTGAATACGGAACGCGCATGGTTGGCGGAACCACCCCAGGCAAGGGCGGTCAGAAGGACGCCAACGGGCTGCCCATTTTCGACACCGTTGCGCAGGCGGTTCGATCAACCGGCGCTGCCGCGACGATGATCTTTGTACCGCCGCCATTTGCAGCCGACGCCATTCTTGAAGCCGCCGATGCTGGCGTGAAGACCATTGTGGCCATCACCGAAGGCATTCCGGTGCAAGACATGATCCGCGTGCGCGCGCGCCTTGCTGGATACCCCGAATCGGTTCTCGTCGGTCCAAACTGCCCGGGCGTCATCACTCCGGGTCGCAAGACCGGTACCGCCGGTCGCTACGAAGGTGGCTGCAAGATCGGCATCATGCCGGGCTATATTCACACGCACCGGCTCGACGCTTCCACGCGTAAGGCCGTGGGCATCATCAGTCGTTCCGGGACGCTCACCTATGAGGCTGTCTGGCAGACCAGTGAACGCGGCATCGGTCAGTCCACCTGCGTGGGTATCGGTGGCGATCCGGTCAAGGGTCTGAATTTCATCGACATTCTGGAAATGTTCGCCGCCGACCAAGACACCGATGGCGTCATCATGATCGGCGAGATCGGCGGCACCGACGAGGTGGACGCTGGCCGTTGGATTCAGGCCAACATGCAGCACAAGCCAGTAGTGGCGTTCATCGCGGGGCGCACTGCTCCTGCGGGTCGCCGCATGGGTCACGCCGGCGCCATCATCGGCGGTGCGGATGACACCGCGCAGGCGAAGATGGATGCCCTGCGCGGCTGCGGTCTGAATGTGGCAGAAAGTCCCGCCGACCTTGGATCCATGATGTTGAGCAGCCTGACGGCAGTGGTTCACAGCCACGCCTAGCCCAAACGGGCGGTCGTGATTGCACATTCGCTAGCCCGGCAAAACTCCGATTTTTAAGGGGTTTTTAGCTGCATGCGTCTAGTTATTTGACTATGGCGCCGGCATCCCACGTGCACCGGTAAAAAATCGAGCACTGTTTCTTGACCAACCCCAAAGTGAGGGCAACATGGGGCTGTTCTGGGGCGACACGAGAGGTTGGTTAAAGGGCGTCTAGCTCGGCGAATGCGCCGCGCAGATTGAAACATTCGCTTTGCTTGTTTCCTTATTTCCCTTCCCTTTCCCTATCGGAGTCCTCGTAAATGAAATCCCTCTTGTTTGCTGTCGCTACGGCGGCTCTCGCCGCTACGTCTGCATCGAACGCCGCGCTCGTCTACGGCGGCGGCACAGAAACAGGCTCCCGCTTTAACGCTGGCGCTGGCGCAATCACGTATATGAACTGCTTCACCGCCGTGAGCGCCGGGCAGACCCAGCTCGGGGTCGACAGCGCGATCGTCGGCATTCGCCGCATCGTATCAGCCGGTGCGTTGACAGATGTTGGTATCAAGATCTATGCCGCCGAAATGACCTTCAACGGAACCAACTACGGTCGAGGAGCCAACTACGAGATCTATTCGTCGGCTTCACTCGGCGCTGGCGCTGCTAGCGTCACTCAGCTCGTCAACACGGGCGCGGTATCGGGTGTTACCCTGAACCTGGAAACCCTGTCCAACGCGGGTCTTGGTGGTTGGTGGATCGGCGTCGAGTTCACCGGCGCAAACGCCGCAAGTACCAACAACGGTTGGCGCGTTGTGAACGCACCCACCACGGGCGCGTCGATCAACGCCTTCGGCGCATTCAACAATGCCGGCAGCGGTGTGTTCCAAGCGTTCTTCGCCCTCGGCACTCCTCCGGGATCCTCGCCCAGCCGCATGATGGTGGACGTGAACGGAACGCTTGTGCCCGCCCCAGGCGCCATGGCTCTCCTTGGAGTCGCTGGCTTGGTCGGTGGACGCCGTCGTCGCTCATAAGTCAGCACGACATGCATGATTGATTCAGGACCCCGGCCTCACGGTCGGGGTCCTGTCGTTTTTGCCACATCAGGGTGGCGCGCATCGGTAACCTTCCGTTATGGCCACGGATCGGCCCTCCACCGCAG
This sequence comes from Planctomycetaceae bacterium, assembly GCA_002737585.1. Classification (GTDB taxonomy): domain Bacteria; phylum Planctomycetota; class Phycisphaerae; order Phycisphaerales; family SM1A02; genus UBA966. The sequence goes on from NSIA01000016.1 coordinate 7,951, forward strand.
CAACTTCTCGCTCGTCATTCGCCGCGCTTTATGGAAGCCGGACGATGTTGGTGCTATTGGTCCTGGGGTTTGCAGGCGGAGTGCCCAACGTCTTGGTCACCACGGTGACGCAGGCATGGACTTCCAGCGCTGGTTGGAGCGTCACCGCGATCGGCGCCCTGACCTTCTGCACGTTGCCGTACGCGCTGAAATTTCTCTGGGCACCGATTGTTGACGGCACGTCGCTGCCGCTCTTTGGGCGACTTGGCCGTCGGCGCGGATGGTTGGTGGTGTCACAGTCGCTGGCACTGTTGGCGCTCGTTGCGCTCTCGCTGTGGGGGCCGGTACCCACCGACCCCGCGCCTGGCATTGAATGGACTCCCGACGAATTCGCCGCCGCCTCACTGCACAACCGAATCTTCTTTGCACTGTTGTGTGCTGCCGCATTCTTCTCCGCCACGCAGGACATTGTTGCTGACGCGTTCCGCACCGAATCGCTTGAGCCCACGGAACTAGGGGCCGGTGCAAGCACGTTCGTATCGGGTTACCGCATTGCATTCGTGGTCTTAGGTGCCGGCGTGCTGCTGGTGGCGGAGGCCATCACATGGCGCTTCGCAACGCTCGGCGCAGCACTTGCCATGGGGCTTGGTGTGGCGGCAACACTGAGCGCGCGCGAGCCCGCACTTGCGAGTGGCACACGCCCAACGCTCACCGAATCGCTGGTCCAGCCAGTGGCGCGGTTCTACTCAGCATGGGGCGGGCGCGTGCTATTTTTGGCCGCCTTCGTCTTGCTGTTCAAACTGCCAGACCAACTTGCCACCAACATCACCACGCCGCTCCTGATGAAGGGGCTCGCCTACTCGGCCGAGTCAATCGGCTGGGTGCGCCAAGCATTTGGCTTCGCCATGACCATCGTTGGTGCCGCGGCAGGTGGTTGGATGGTGGCGCGCTTGGGCATCATCCGCTGCTTGTGGATATTTGGCCTTGCGCATTCGTTGAGCATTGCTGGGTTCTTGGCACTGGCCATTGCCTACGGTGCAACCGTGCATGCCACACCAGCGGTTGCGCCACCGGTGTGGGCGCTCATGCCAGCCATCGCACTTGAGAACATAGTCATTGGAATGGTGACGAGCGGCTTTGTGGCGTTCCTGATGTCCATCTGCGACCGCCGCTACACCGCCACGCAGTACGCGTTGCTCACGGCGCTGATGGCTGCTGGCAATGCGGTAGCAGGGGGCGTGAGCGGGGCCGTGGCAGAGGCGCTCGATTACCCCGGATTCTTGGTGGTGGCCATGTTGGCGGGAATCCCGGGATTGGTGCTCATACCGTTTGTAAAACCGCCAGCCACTGCGTTGTAGTATGGGGATCATGTCCGATGTCGTCACAGCCCCGGCACCCGCAGTCATCCGAACGCCCCTGACCTACAAAGATTCGGGCGTCGATATTGACGCTGGTGATGAAGTGGTCGACCGCATCAAGGGTCTCCTGAAGCGTACTCACGGGCCGCGCGTGATGGGGCAGCACGGCGCGTTTGCGGGCATGTTCCGGCTTGATTACAACCAGAAACTGTTCAAGAACAACTACCGTGACCCGGTGTTGGTTGGCTGCACCGACGGCGTGGGCACCAAAGTGCTCCTGGCCGCCGAGCGCAAGATCTATGACACGGTTGGCATTGATTGCGTTGCGATGAACGTCAATGACCTCATTGTTCAGGGCGCCGAGCCGCTGTTCTTCCTTGATTACTTGGGGCTTTCCAAACTTGACCCAGACGCAACCGCCAAAATGATTGAAGGCGTTGCCAAGGGTTGCGAAATCGCTGGCTGCGCGCTCATTGGTGGTGAATGCGCGGAGATGCCGGACATCTATAAGCCCGGAGACTTTGATATCGCTGGTTTCTGCGTGGGCGTGGTGGAATTGGAGCGCGTGGTTGACGCGGCCAGAGTGAAGAAGGGCGATGTGGTCATCGGCCTTCGCTCGTCAGGCGTGCACGCCAACGGCTTCTCGCTGGTTCGGCGCATCATCAAGGACGCCGGGCTGGACCTCGACCGGATCTATCCGGAACTCGGTCCGGATCCGCTTTGGAAGGTCCTGCTTGAGCCCACTCGGATTTACGCCAAGCCAATCATCAAGCTCTTGTCCGGGTACCGCAAGAAGAAGGTCGTGAGCGGGATGGCTCACATTACCGGTGGCGGACTGCCCGGCAATCTGTGCCGGGCGCTCGGTCCAAAGGTGGACGCCGTCCTTGACCCCGCCGCTTGGACGCCAAATCCCATCTTCCCGTTCCTGCGCGAACACGGAAATGTCGCGCCAGACGAGATGTACCGGGTGTTCAACATGGGGATTGGCTACACGCTTATCGTCCGTCCAGCCTTTGCTGATGCCGTGTGCACGAAGCTGGCGCGGATGGGGGAGACTGCCATGGTTATCGGCGAAATTGTCAAGGGGTCCGGCGACGTACGGATTTGACTGGCAGATAACGACCGCGAAATTTCTACCTTTTCCCGGAAATCACCTGTTGTGTTCCTCACGGATGACGCCATTATTGTCGAGTCAGACCAAGTTCCGGTTTTCCATGACGGAAAGTCGGGTTGGATTACGTTTATTACTGTGTCAGGATTGTATTTATTTTACTCAGTGTCGGTGACAAGTCCACAGTGCCTGGCTTGTCACCGTCCCCGCGTTTCAAGGCATTGAAGTCCCCGTTCACATTTACAAGGAAGCAACGAACCATGAGAAACACCTTCTTCACCGCTTGCGCCGCGACAGTGCTCTGTGCATGTCCCGTTGCCATGGCCCAAGACGAGTGCGCATCAGCGCCTACGTTGGTCACTGGCGTTGGTAGCGCTTTTAACACCGCCACCGCCACCGTGACGGCCCTTCCTGCTGTGACCGATGCACTTTGCGCCGGCACCTACCTCAATTGGGTTGCAACGCAGAAAGATGTGTGGTTCCAGTGGTCGCCCACCGCAAACGGCACCGCGGACTTCTCCACGTGCCTCGCGGGTTCCTACGACACGTCGATCGTCATTTACTCCGGTACCTGCGCCGCACTGACGCCAGTCGCCTGCAACGGTGACGCGACGGACAGTACGGGATGCCAGCCATTCTCTTCACTGGTGAGTCAGCTCCCAGTAGCTGCTGGTACCACCTACTACGTCCGTATCGGTGGTTACGGCGGTACTCCTACCACGGAAGGTGCAACTGGCACCGGCGCCATCACCGTCACCTTCACTGCAGGTGTTGACGGTTGCATCGGAGCCACCGGTGCTTGCGATGTAGCTCACGCAACCCCCGGCTGCGCAACCGCTAGTTGCTGCGCCGCTGTTTGCAGCTTTAGCCCGGATTGCTGCGCCATTGTTTGGGATCAAGCCTGCGTTGATATCGCGATTCCAACGTGCGGCTACTTCGTGTACGCGTGCACGGCCCCAGCTCAGCCCAACGACTGCGCCACAAGCCCACGACTCATCACTGCCGATGGATCCGTGGCCTTCAGCAACGTCGGTGCCAATTCGGATGGTCCGGGCTACGGCGACAGCTGCAACTCTGGCAACAACGAAAGCAACAACGATGTTTGGTACCGCTTGAATGCCGTTGCAAACGGTGATTTTAGTATCAACACCTGCGGCACCGTGCCGTTTGACTCAAAGTTGGCTGTGTATGACTTGGGTACTTCTCCAAGCACATTCAATTACAACACCCTCCCAGACGTGCTGGTGAACTGCAACGACGACGGCAGCGCCACTTGCTTGACAACCGGCGGAGTTGCGTTTGCCTCTGAGCTCTCAGTCACCGTTTCAGCTGGCCGTAGTTACCTGGTCTGCCTCAGTACATTCACCAATGGCGAGACAGGCGCTGGAACCATCCAGTTCAACATTCCAGAACCATGCGTCTTGACCCCAGCGACTGTTGCTGAGGCTGAGCCATGCGGTCAGGACCTCAACGGTGGTTGCAACATGACCACTCCAGTCTTTGAGCCAATCGCGCTCGGAGCCATTGTTGAAGGCACCTTCTGGAGTTCAACCACCAACCGCGATACCGACTGGTACCAGTTCAGCATCCCGTCGGACCGTTCAGTGACTGTGAATCTGCGTAGTGCGTCTTTGGCACAGTTGTTCATTCTGAGCGATGCTTGCCCAGGCGCTACCTTGGGAACGGGTTCGGGTTCTTGCCCAACCGTCACCACTGCGTGCCTGACCCCAGGTACGTACCGCGTGGTAGTTCTGCCAAGTTTGTTTGTTACCAATCCGTGCAACAGTGGTGCGCTGAACAATTACTCGCTCCAGCTCACTGGCGTTATCCCAACCACCGCATGCCCAGTCCTGATGGACTCGACATGCCAGCAGCCTGGACCGGACACCGTGACAGGCTCAGCCTCGACGGTTCTCTCCGGTAACTTTGGACAGTACTGCGCGACCGCGTGTGCAAACGGCACTGGCTACACCACTAACAACCAGTGGGCGGCAGTGTTCAGCGGTGCATCACTTCCTAAGCAGATTTCTTGCATCAACCTGGGTGTGGGTGCAATGCGCTCCCTCAACAGTACGACCACGGGAGTGTGTGGCTACTACGCATCGGACTTGCCGATCGGTGCTCAGTTGATTCTTTACCGTGACATTAACGGTGGCGCACCAACCGCTCCGGTTTCTGAAGGTGGTGACCTTGAAGTCATCGTCACCCGTGATGTATCTCTCCCGGGTGGTCTGTTGTTCGGAAACGTTGAGTTTGATCCGCCGCTTTGCATCGAGAACGAGACCAACGTTGTTGTGTGCATGAGTTACTACAACCTCGGGCCGACTGTTCCAGCGATCGCTGGTGTGCCTGGTAACTCTGGATATCGCACTGTAGTGGCACTGACTGCAGTGGATCCAGCTCTTCCGAGTAACGTGTATTCACGTGCCGTTGACGGTTGCGCGCTCACAACGTACTCACTCCGCAACTACGCCACGGCAACGAACCGTTTGCAGTGGCCGATTGAGTTGAATGGTCAACTGGCTTCCTGCGGCGGCGGCTCAGCATGCCCTGCCGATCAGAACAACGACGGCGTTGTCAACGGTGCTGACCTTGGTCTGCTGCTTGGCGCTTGGGGCCCATGCCCAAACTGCCGTGCCGACATCAACATCGACGGTGTTGTGAACGGTGCTGACCTTGGTCTCCTCTTGGGCGCTTGGGGCCCATGCATCTGACCGTGAGTTTCACCCCGCTGGGTGGGGTGAGTAAAGTTTGAAGTACGCGGCCCCCGGACTTGTTCCGGGGGCCGCTTTCATTTTGAATCAGCTTCATGTCGATGGGTCATGTGCTTGGGTGACCAGTACACTTGCGGTCAAGTATGTCGTTGCAAACAGGTCATGCGCGGAGCCGCCGGGTAGCTGAAATCCAAGCCCTGGTGAGCCGTGGCGAACGAGTGGCAGCCATGGCTGTTCTGGAGCCCCTCCTTCGCGTTGATGGACGCGATCCGCAGTTGCTCTCGCTGGCGGCCCGCATCCACCACGAAAGTGGAAACGAGATTCAGGCGGTCGCTTTGGGTACGCGGGCGATTGCTATCCGTGAGCACCCGGAGCCGTACTTCATTCGCGGTGATGCCCTGCGGGCACTTGGGCGTACCGAGGAAGCAGTGGCAGATCTCTTGCATGCCGTCAAGCTTGAACCCAATGTGGACGCTATTCGGCTTGCGTTGGTGGCGGCGCTTGAAGAGTCAAATCGGCCAGAGGAAGCGCGCGTAGCGTTGACACCCATTGTTGATCGCGCAAACGGCGGGGCGCTTTCTGAGCGGGCGGCGTACGAACATGGCAAACTTCTTGTTCGCGCGGGAGAACTTGAAACAGCAGTGCAAGTGATTGATGGCGCGGTAGCTCACGCAAGTGCGGGGTCATTGCCTTTCATCATGTTGCTTCATCTGCGCGCCAAGGCACTGGATCGTGCCGGTCGGTTTGATGAAGCATGGGAGAGCGTCACTCGTGCGCATGATTCGCGTGGCGTGGTGTTTGACCCCGATGAACTGAAGAGGAGAACCGATACGCTCATTGGATATTGGAATCGGGCAAACCTCTTAGAGGCTGGGCGCAACAGCAATGCAGATCGCACACCAGTATTTGTTGCTGGAATGCCCCGCAGTGGTACAAGTCTGGTTGACCAAGTGATCCATGCGCATCCGTTGGCGGCTGGAGTTGGTGAACTGAATTCAGTAGAGACATGGGCGGAGGCGGTGGATGACGCCGTGCTGCGCGGTCGTCCCGAATTGGCGTCGACTGAGTTTGCTTCGGTTGCACGCCGCTACCTTGCAGATGTGCGCAAGGCTGCACCGCGCGCCGAGCGAATAGTGAACAAGGCGCTTGGTAACACGCGCATTCTTGGGCACCTGGGGCGCCTGTTTCCAGGAAGTTGCATCATTCACATTCAGCGCGATCCGCGTGACGTGGCGGTGTCATGCGTCATGGGAGCCTTTGGATCACAGCGGCACCCATGGACTGCACGCCCGGAGTGGGTGGCAGCCGCATGGCGTGATTCGCAGCGTCTCATGGAGCACTGGTCCAGAGAGTTGGATCTGCCGATTCTGGAAGTGCGCTACGAAAGCCTGGTGCAGCGTGGCGAGCCAGAACTTCGCAGGATCATTGATTTCATTGGGCTTCCGTGGGACGAAGCGGTCACAGAGTTTCATCGTGCCGGACGCACAGTGCGCACGCTGAGTTATGACCAAGTCAGTCGACCGCTGTACGCCGACTCCATCGGTCGTTGGAAAAACTATGAACGCCATCTTGAGGGCATTGATTGGGGCACCCCGAGCGACGCTATTGGGTGAGCGCCACGTTGGCTTACGACTCTTCGCGCCAGCGTCGACCCTCTTTGCGCTGGCCGTCCTTCTTCTTGCCTTCCAGTCGGCGCTGCACGCTTCCCCACGTGGGCTTGGTCTTCTTGCGGACTTTCGGACGGACGGCTGCCTGGGAAACCATGGTGCGCAGCCTGCCTTCGCACGCATCCTTGTTCTGCAGTTGACTGCGGTGCAGGTCGCAGCGATACAGCAGTTCGCCGTCACCCACCAGGACACTGATGGCGATGGCGCGCAGACGTTCAAGGGCGGCATCGTCAAGACCGCCGATGTCCACCGCGCGGACGCGGAGAATGGCGGCGGTGCTGGCCTTGTTGACATGCTGACCGCCTGGGCCACGAGCGGTGGTGAAGCTCCATTCCATGTCTTGCGGACGAATCCACGTGCCACGACCCAGATCGACGGCCCCGGGTGGACGCCGAGGCTTGGGCGGTGGCGGTGGAGGGCTTGATGGGTAGGCTTCCGTCATGGTGACGCTCATTGTCGCAGGTTGGTTGATGGTGCAGGCTGCCGAGCCTTCATCGGCTTCATTGCCGTCCGCGGTCTCATCTGCTGCGTCGGCATCATCGATGCCGGGCGCGATTCCCCCCGGTTCATCGGCGGCTCGGATTCTTGGCGTGGCAGAGGCGCCAGCCGTGACGGCGGATGTGGGGGTGTGGGTGCCCCGGCTGACGGGAACGGCGCAAGTTGGCAGCGGCGGGACATCGTTCGATCTGAATGATGACTTGGCGGTGGAAGGCAGCAGCGCTGGGGTGGCTGGCGAGTTTGCCGTGACCATCGGGCGCTGGCGGGTTGGAGGCATGGGATTCTCAGCGTCCACTTCAGGCAATGAGAACGCCGTCAAGGGCGGGACCTTTGGCGATACAAACATTTCGGTGGGCGATCAAATCAAGGGCAGCTACAGCGCCTGGATGGCAGGGGCAGAAGTGGGGTACGTGGTGTACCGCCCCAGTGCGGATGAGCCGTGGGCGTGGAGTGATGAGGGTGACAACCGCGACGCCGCATCCAAGGCGTTTGGTGCCAACGGCCGGCCGCTCTTTGACCCGCAATTCCTGCTGCTTGGTGGAGCGCTGCTGTTTCACTACGACCAGACGGTGGAGAATGTCACCGTACCCAGTTCGTCAAGTTTTGATCGCACCGTTGGATGTCTGTACGGCGGAGCAGGTCTTGATGTGCGCATTGGATTCGATGGTCGAGTGCCGCTCGTGCAGGACTTGCGGATCTATGCCAATGCGGGCGTTGGTCCTTCGATTCCGGACGCAGACATCATTTGGCTACTGCGTGCTGGTATTGCATTCATGATCAATGAGAACATTGGCGTGGAGTTTGGGTACCGCCTGTTTGACTTTGATATGCAGGACGGTCCATCCACGGTGGATGCGGGATTGCGCGGGTTGTTTGGTGGCGTTTCGGTTCGCTTCTGAGGAGGAAGCATGGCGCGGAGCAAACTATTTCTGCGCGCAAAGATCCGGCACATTGTCCTGACGCGGACGGCGGACCGTCTGACATTAGGGATATTGGGGCGGCGTCATCGTGCACAGCCGATAGAGGTGCGCACGGTGGAACTGTGCATTCCGCAGTGGCCGCAGGCATATGACGGTGTTCGTATTGCGCACTTGACGGACTTTCATCTTGGTGAATTGATGCCCGTGGGGCAAGCGCTTGATGCGGTGGAACGCGTGGCGTGCCTGAAGCCTGACATGGTGGCATGCACGGGCGATGTAGTGGATTTAGATTTGCATCACATGGGAGCAGAGGAAGTGCTGTCTGCCATGGGATCAATGGAGGCACCGCTCGGGCGGTTCTTGGTGCTTGGTAATCACGATCATCTTGATGATGGGCACATGCTTGCGGCCATGGCTTCCATGCGCGGCCTGCAAGTGTTGCATGGCGCAGTGGTGCCGGTGGGCGATGCAAATGATCCGCTGTTGGTTGGCGGTGTTGATTGGGCCAGCACGGTGCGCGCGCTTGACCAACGCGTGGCGGAGTTGCCGCAGACGCCGCATCTCTTGTTGGCGCACAATCCGAAGGCGTTTCATGCTGCCGCGCGTCGCGATATTCCACTGACATTGAGTGGGCATACGCACGGCGGGCAGGTGGCGTGGAAGGGCAAGCCGCGCGCGAATGTTTCGTTTGCGCATCGATTGAGCGCGGGGCTTTATCAGCGCAACGGATGCTCGCTGTTTGTCAGCGTGGGTGCGGGTGCGTGGTTTCCGTTGCGGGTGCATTGCGCGCCTGAGGTGGTGGTGATCACGGTGCGGCGTGGCGCGGGGCAGTGAATTCCGGGGATGCGGCGCAAATGCGCCGACTCTGCTGCTTCCGGAAATAGGGGTGTTAGAGCGCTCGCATTGATGATTCGGGCGGTCTCTGTCGTGGGCGGTGTCCGGAGGGGCGAGTCCTTGCGTTGAGAACGTTGTCCCGATTCCGGAATTTGTGGCAAACTGATGTCACAAGGAGTCACTACTCATGACCGACACTGCCGCTTCGACCACTGCCGCTTGCTCCACATCCGCCTCTTGCTGCTGCCCGTGCGAAGGTCGTATCAAGAAGTTGGAGAAGACCGTTTCCCGAATTCGCCTCTGGCTGTTTATCTCGCTGGGTTTGCTGATCTTCTTGATCGGCGTTGCGATTGGCAAGGGGAACGGTGACGACCGCGATGGCCGCGAAGGTCGTCGTGAAGAGATCCGCCGCGTAGAGATCATGGGCGGACCAATGATGGGTGGAAATATGCAGGGCGGAAACATGCAGGGCGGAAACATGCAGGGTGGCCCTGGCCCGCAACATGGTCCGATGATGGGTGGCCCCGGCCCGCGTGATGATGGCATGCGCGGCGGTCCTGATCGTCGCCCCAACATGGGTGGCGAGGGACGCGGCAAGGATGGTCCCAAGCAGAAGAAGAGCGGCAAAGACAAGGACTGACGTTCGCGCGTGGGGCGAACGCCGCACTGCACATTACGCGTAGTGCTTGCCGAAGCGATTCGCGATGAAGTCGCTGAACGCTACGTCTTCATTGCGCACAAATCCGTGTGATGGAAGTTTGCCTTCGCGCAGAAGATCAAGCACGGCGGTGATGCCGCATGCGGTGGTGATCTGGATGGCCGTCCAATGATGGCCGCCGATCTCTTTGTGCCGAACGATCTTGGCGTACGTCCGTTCTGTGTGCCGACCGCCAATGTCACCAGTAGCGCTCACAAAGATCGCCACGATGTCCTGCGCGGTGGTGGGCAGGGCGCGTTCGAATGCGGCCTTCAATTCTTCGCGATGCTCGCGGAATCCCAGGTCCCACAAGAGGAGCTTGAGAATGGCGTTGTGACCGGGGTAGCGCATGGTCTTGTAGGACAGGTGTTTCACCTTGCCCTCCAGGGTGGACGCAAAGGTTCCAAGTCCGCCGGAGGTGTTGAAGGCTTCAAACTCAATGCCGTCAATCATCATGTGTTCGAGGCCTTCGAGCGCAGGAACGACGGTGACTTGGCCATCAACCACAGCCTCACATGGTTGGATGTACTCATTGATGAGGCCATCGGTGGACCAGGTGAGGTTGTACTTCAGTGCGTTGGACGGGAACTCTGGAAGTGCGCCGACGCGCATCTTCACTTCGTGCATGGCGCCCATGCCTTGAATGACATGATTGGCGGCAATAGTGATGAAGCCGGGCGCAAGGCCACATTGTGGAATGAACGCAGTCTTGGCACCCTTGGCGAGCTCCATGACTTTCTTCGTCACGGCAACGTCTTCGGTCAGGTCCAGGTAGTGAACGCCAGCAGCCTTGGCGTGCTCGGCGATCATTGGGTTGCAGAAGAACGGCGCACAACTCACCACGGCCCACTGTCCAGCGAGTGCCTTGTCAACGGCGGCGGTGTCATCGAAGCGCCCATGCATGCCTTGAGCGCCTGGGGCCAATGCCAAAGTTTCGGCAATGGAATTCTCATGCGAGTCCATCACTCGGACTTGGTAGTCGCCGGAGCACTGCAGGAGACTTGCAACCATGCGACCAATTTTTCCAGCGCCGAGTACGAGAACATTCTTCATAGGGGGACCGTGTATCTATCGAGTGACAAGTGAGAGTGTGAACGAACAGTGAAGGGTCATGATCACGCCAGCGATTATGCCGGCGAAGCAGCGATGGTTTCGCCCACTTCGTGCATCAATTCACCCATGGTTTCCGGTCCAAAGGCAAACTTCAGACCGGCTGCCTTGAACAAGGCAGGGAGCGGTTGACTGGAGCCGAGTGCCAAGCCCTTCTTGTAGTTGCCGAGCGCATCGCTTGGGTTCCGCTTTGCCTGCATCCACATCTGCAGCGCGCCGAGTTGCGCGATGCCGTATTCGATGTAGTAGAAGGGCAGGCCGAAGATATGCAGTTGGCGGTGCCACATGGTCTGCAGCGAGTTCTCATGACCCGTCCAGTCGATGGCGGATCCAAAGCGGTCATTCAGGTGCAGCCAGTACTGCTCGCGATCTTTGCGCGTGTGCGTGGGGTTCAGATAGACCCAGTGCTGGAACGCATCGATGGTTGCGATCCACGGGAGCATGGTGCTGAGCGACTCAAGGTGATCGCGTCGGGCGCGCATTGCGTCGTCTGATGAGTAGAACTCTTCCAGGTAGGGGAAGGTGAGTAGTTCCATGCTCATGCTGGCAACTTCTGCAAACTCCATCGGGCTACTTCGGTAGGCAACCAAGGGGTCGTGCGCAGCCAGCAGGCTGTGAAATGCGTGGCCGGCTTCGTGCACCATGGTGACGACGTCGCGGTGCAGTCCGGCGGCGTTCATGAAGATGAATGGTGATCGGGTGCGCTGCCGCTGGTATTGGTAACCGCCCGGCGCTTTGCCCTTGCGGCTTTCCAGATCCAGGCAATCTCCGCGGCGCATGCTGTCAAACATGGTCCCGAGTTCAGGGTCCATGCGGTGGAATATGGCGCTGGAACGATCGACAAGTTCCTCTGCACCTTCAAAGGGCTTGAGCGGCGCACGGCCGTGCAGATCAACTTTGATGTCCCACGGCTTCAGGGCGGGAATTCCTAGGACTTTTGCGCGTTCAGTGTTGAGCTTGCGCAGCAGTGGAACGCACACTTTTTCTGCGCCTTCGTGGAAGGTGGTGCAGTCGGCGGGCGTGTAATCAAAGCGTTGCAGGCGAGCGTGTTGGAAGTCTCGAAAGTTGGAGTATCCGCCGTTCAGCGCCATCTGATGGCGGTGTGCCAGCATGTTGTCAAAGATGTCATTGATGCGATCGACGTCGTTGAGGCGGCGGGCGGAGACGGCCTCCCAGCTTGCCTGTCGGCGTGGGCGGTCGGTCTCTTCCAGGTAGCGCGCCATTTGCGGCAGCGTGCGTTCTGCGCCGTCAAAGGTGACGGTCATGGCGCCGTTGATCTCGCTGTACTGCTGGTCAAGTTTGGTGACTTCAGTCTCAATGGGAATGTTCACTTCGCAGAACATCTCAACAGAGCGACGCAGGCTACGGAGGAGCACGCTGTAGCGTTGCTGGTCGAGTTGTTGAGCGAAGGGGCATTCAGCGATCTTGCGATCAAGGGCGAAGCCGATCTTCTTGAGTTCCGGTTCAACGTTCTCAACAAAATCCAAATAGCGCTTGCGCGCGAGTTCGTCGTCGGTGTGACGCGTCATCTGGATGTAGAGATTGGCGGCGGATTCTTCGGCAGCGGCATCGAGTTCGCTGCGGTCAAGGAGCAGACGCTCAAGCGCGGCGCAATCATGAATGGTGCGGCCCACCAGCTGCGAGTACAAAGGTTCAAGCGCAGACCACTTGCTGCCATCAATGACGGCGGGAACAAACGTGGATGCGGGGGGGTGGCCGGTGTTGGCGGTGCTGGTGTTCATGTTTGAAATTCCGGATGTGAATAAGGAGTCATGGTAGCCCTCCCCGGCGCCATGGAACTTATTGGTCGTGACGTATGTGGCGCGGCGAGCGGCGGACTTCAGTGTCCGCGGACCGTGACCGCAATGGCGGGAAGCCCCGCTCGTGACTGCACGAGTTCGGCGATCAGGTCGGCTTCCAATCGCCCAGCGCACAGAACAAACAGCGTGCTGCCGCTACCGCTGACATGGACGGTGCGGGCGGCGGCCTCTTGCACTTCTGCGATCTCGTCTTCGAGGGCGGGTGCAGCGGCAATGGCGGCTGCGGCCAGGTCATTGAAGGGCGCGTCATGCGTCAGTGAATCCATGGCAGCCAGCGCACGAACGCGGTGTGTTTGCAGCGCGGCGTCGGGGCGGAGCGTGTCAAACTTTCCGTACACGGGGCCGGTGGGGCAGGCAATTGCTGGGAACACCAGCACGGCGTGGATGTCAGGAAGTTGTTCGTGGTGTTCAAGTCGTTCGCCGAGGCCTTCCACGATGGCGCTGCCCCCGCGCACCAAGAACGGCACATCACTACCAAGCCCGCGAGCGATCTCAGCGAGTGTTGCGGCGTCGAGGCCGAGTTCGAAGAGTTCATTCACACCGCGCAGCATGGCTGCAGCATTGCTTGAGCCGCCACCGAGACCGCCACCGACGGGAATTCGCTTTTCAAGTTTCATGCGCAGCGGGAGCTTGCGGCCGACGTGGCGTTCAAGTTCCAAATGCGCGCGCACGGCGAGGTCGGTCTGGATGGGCCAATCAATGAGCGACGTTCGGGGCGCATCAGGGGCCCAGATGATTGCGTAGAGCGAGTCACGGCCTGCATCCAGACGACGAAGGTGCAGATCATCTGCAAAGTCGGTGGTGACCATCCAACTGGCAATGGGGTGCATGCGATCTGCACCGGGTGCACCGACAGAGAGCGCCAAGTTGAGCTTGGCAGGGGCACGCACCAGGATTTCGCGGGGCTCAGACATGGGACGAAAGCGTAGCGGGGAAATAGGTGCCGTTCACCACTGTCCCCATTTTCGCCTGTGAAGTGAGTTGAGTCGTACACCGCCCCCTCCGTTGCGCGCGGGACCCTCGGACGCGGACGGCTGCGCTCCACAAGGTTCCGCTTAGCCTCGGGCGAATCTGTTCGTCCGGTTGGCACCCACGGGGCGTACGTCCAACTGCCGGGCTTCTCAGTTTCACACGCCGCTTACCGAGGATCCCGTGCTCACTGCGGGGGCTCGCACACGGAATGCACTTGCAAGCCAAGGATTGTGGAACAGCCCCATCTGGCCGCAGGCGCCGGAGAGGACAGGGCCGCGCTCAGCGGCCGTCCTCGTAAGGCGAATGCGGGCCAGTACGAAAGCGTGATGCCACTACTCAAGCCGGACTAAAGCGGCTCCCAAGCATCCCGATCTTCGCGTTCGGACTCGCACTCTTTGGCAAGCGCGGGCCAACGAACCACACGATGATGAGGCACAGCAAGCTGCCCGCCCACATCCACTGCGTGATACCGAAGTACACGAACACCGCAGTGCAGGTGAGGATCAGCAGCGCGGTCGGGATCATGCCCTCCCACGCGAGTCGCATGAGTTGATCGAAGCGGAAGCGCGGAAGCGTCCAGCGCAGCGCGATGCCCAGAGATACAACTAGGAATGTCTTGCCCGCCATCACGCCAATCTGCGCGACGATCAGTGGCAGACCACCAACCAGCGGTAGATCCCAGTGCAGGAATGCGCCGAATGGATTGACGCTCCAACCACCCAAGAAGAGCACCACAAACAGTGCCGATCCCGCGATCATATTGAAGTATTCAGCCAAGAAGAACAGCGCAAAGCGCATGCTTGAATATTCGACGTGGTATCCGCCGACAAGCTCACTTTCGCATTCTGCAAGGTCGAAGGGAAGACGGTTCGTTTCCGCCAACATGCAGGCGTAGAAGAGGATGGCGGTGAGTGGCTGCTGGAAGATGTTCCAAACATTGGCCTGCTGTCCAGCGATGATGCCGCCCGGGGTGAAACTGCCGCACATCAGGATGACGGCGAGCATGCAGACGCCCATCGGAATCTCGTAACTGATGATTTGTGCCGATGCACGCAGACCACCAAGGAATGCGAACTTGTTGTTCGATGCCCAACTGCCGATCGCTACGCCGTAGACGGACAGACTGGCGATGGCAAGCATGTAGACGACGCCGATATTGACATCCGCGCCGACGATCTTCACTTGGCCGGTGAGACCAAGGAATGGAATGGTGGAGAGATCAAGGATGCCGCCCCACGGGATGACCACGAAACCGATCAGTGACGGAATCGCCAACAGCGCGGGCGCGATGGTGAACAGGCCCTTGTCGACGTGATTGGGCGTGTAGTCCTCCTTCATGAAGAACTTCAAGCCGTCAGCGATGGGCTGCAAGAGACCGAACGGACCCACGCGATTTGGTCCAACGCGATCCTGCATCCATGCGGAGAGGCGGCGTTCGAGCCAGATGGTGTAGGCGCACGCGCCGAGGATGACGTGGAGCGCAAGGGCAACCACGGTGACGCTTGCGATCAACTGGGCGAGTGAGGCGCCGGTTGGAAGCCACGCGGGTAGGAAATCGGTCAAGGTCTGCATGAGTGGCGGAAGTATATGGAGGTGCGGTCAGACGGTGGTTGGCTGTTCAGCGCGGGTACGGGCGAGTGCTGGGAAGTAGTCCTGAATGGCGAACACCTGCCAATGTCCACTGCGGAGCGCCTGAATTGCTTGAACGGCAGCACGTGCGCCTGCCATGGTGGTGATGATGGGCAGGTTGGCCCGAACCGCTTGGGCGCGGATACGACCTTCGTCAGTATTTCCGCCCTTTTTGGTAGGGGTGTTGATGACCAGTTGCACTTGACCGTTGGACATGAGGTCAACAACGTTGGGTCGTTGACCGGTGGCGATCTTGGGAATGGCCGTGCATGCAACGCTGTATTGGTGCAACATGCGCGCGGTGCCTTCCGAGCAGAGCACTTCGAAACCCATGCTGGCCAGGCTGCGTGCCACTTCCACTGCTTGTTGTTTGTCGGAATCGCGCACGCTCAAGAACACTTTGCCGGAAGTGGGCAACTTCACGCCGGCGGCCATCTGTGCTTTGGCGAATGCAACGGGCAGGCTGCGGTCCGCGCCCATCACTTCGCCGGTGGAACGCATTTCTGGACCGAGGACGACGTCGACACCCGGGAACTTGGAGAACGGGAAGACGCTTTCCTTGACGGCATAGAAGCCCGTGTCAGGAATTTCCTTGGTGCCAAGTTCTTCCAGCGATGCACCCATCATCACCTTGGCGGCGATGTTGGCCCAGGAAACGCCCTTGGCCTTTGAAACAAACGGTGCAGTGCGCGAAGCGCGCGGATTGACTTCAATGATGTAGACGGTTTCATCCTTGACGGCCATCTGCACGTTCATCAGGCCGCGCACGCGCAAGCGCTCGGCTAAGGCGCGCGCTTGATCGCGAATTCGATTGACGATGCTTGGTGGCAAGCTGTACGGCGGCACCGTGCATGTGCTGTCGCCGGAGTGAATGCCCGCTTCTTCGATGTGCTCCATCACGCCGCACACCAGCGCGCGCGGCCGCGCACTGCGCTGCTCAACTTGCTTGGAACGACTTGCTTCGTGCGGTTCAAAGTCAGCGACGACGTCGACATCAACTTCGATAGCGTCGGACAGGAAGCAGTCAATCAGAACGGGCGCGTTTGCCAAGTCGCTGACATTGACGGCAGTGGTCATGTAGCGGCGTAGCGCGGGCTCGTCGAAGCAAATTTCCATGCCGCGTCCACCGAGAACGTAACTGGGGCGAACCAGCACTGGGTAACCAACGCGGGTTGCTTCAGTCACTGCTTCGTCAAGACTGCGCGCGATTCCGGATGGTGGTTGATTGAGACCAAGTTCTTCCAGGATGGCCTTGAAACGATCACGATCTTCCGCGAGGTCAATGCTCTCCACGCTGGTGCCGACAATCGGTACGCCAGCGGTCACTAAACCGTGCGCGAGATTGAGCGGAGTTTGCCCGCCGAATTGCACGATGCATCCGATCACTCCGCCCGAGCGCTCGGACTGATCGATGCCGCCACCGTTGAGTCGTTCGACAACGTTGAGTACATCTTCAAGTGTGAGTGGTTCAAAGAAGAGCAGATCACTGGTGTCAAAATCCGTGCTGACCGTCTCTGGGTTGGAGTTGATCATCACGCTTTCGAGGCCCATCTCGTCTGCGGCGAATGCTGCTTGGCAGCAGCAATAATCGAACTCAATGCCTTGACCAATGCGGTTGGGGCCGCCGCCGAGGATGATTACTTTTGGGGTAGCGGAGATGCGCGTTTCATCTTCAGTGATGCGCTTCCCATCTACAAAGTAAGGCTCTTCGTAGGTGCTGTAGTAGTACGGCGTGGCGGCTTCAAATTCTGCGGCGCAGGTGTCAACCAGTTTGAAGA
Organism: Planctomycetaceae bacterium; assembly: GCA_002737585.1. Classification (GTDB taxonomy): domain Bacteria; phylum Planctomycetota; class Phycisphaerae; order Phycisphaerales; family SM1A02; genus UBA966. Next base: position 25,038 of record NSIA01000016.1, read on the forward strand.
CCGGCTCAACGCCCATGGCCTTGCGGGCAGCACGGACTTGCAGAATGGTGGTTGGGCTGATGGTTCCAAGCCACACGTTTGCAAGCTGCGCATCGCTGTAGCCCGCTTTCTTTGCAGCAAACATCAAGTCACGCGAGCAGCCTTCCAGTGTCTTGGCTTCAAGGACGCGATCTTCAAATGCCACCAGTTCGGCAAATTGGCGGAGGAACCAGCGATCGATCTTGGTGATCTGATAGACGCGATCGACGCTCCAGCCCATCTTGAGTGCGTAGCGAACAAAGTACAGGCGGCCTTGACTTGGGACCGCGAGTTTGCGCAGCAGCGTGTCTTCTGGAATTGGCCAGTCGGTGGACGCGGCTTCGGTTGGGCGGAGGACCTTTGTCTCTGAGCTCGTTGCAGTCGCAGTGCTTCCAGCGGCAGCGGCAGTTGCTGCGGCGAGTCCCGCACTGGCGTTGGTGCGTTGTTGCTTCAGCCAGCGATCGTTGTTGTCGAGGCCGAATCCAAAGCGCTTCACCTCCATGCTGCGAATGGCTTTTTGAAACGCTTCCTTGAAGGTGCGCCCAATGGCCATGGCTTCGCCGACAGACTTCATCTGCGTGGTGAGCGTTTCATCCGCTTCGGGGAACTTCTCAAACGTCCATCGTGGCATTTTCACTACCACGTAGTCAATTGATGGCTCAAAGCAAGCGCTGGTAGTACCGGTGATGTCGTTGGTGAGTTCGTCAAGCGAATAGCCAACCGCCAGTTTGGCGGCGATGCGCGCGATCGGGAATCCGGTGGCCTTGGAGGCAAGCGCGGAGCTGCGCGAGACGCGCGGATTCATTTCAATGACCACCATCTCGCCGGTCTCTGGGCACACGCCGAATTGCACGTTGCTGCCGCCGGTTTGCACACCCACCGCGCGCATGATGGCGAACGCGGCGTCGCGCATTCGTTGATATTCCTTGTCGGAAAGCGTCATAATTGGCGCAACGGTGACGCTGTCGCCGGTGTGCACGCCCATTGGATCGATGTTCTCAATGCCGCAGACAACGATGCAGTTGTCCTTGCGGTCACGCACGACTTCGAGTTCATATTCCTTCCAGCCGAGCACGCTTTTGTCGATGAGCACTTGGCCGATCATGCTGGCGGACAAACCGCGGCGCACGGTCTCTTCAAACTCTTCCAGGTTGTAAGCGATGCCGCCGCCGGTGCCGCCGAGCGTGAATGCTGGACGCAAGATGGCTGGCAACCCGCATTCCTTGAGGAATTCGCGTGCTTCGTCCATGTTGGTGACGGTGCGCGAAAGTGGTTGGCGGAGGCCAAGTTTCTCAACGATCTGCCGAAATGCTTCGCGATCTTCGGCGCGATGAATGACTTCGCGGTCAGCGCCGATCATCTCTACGCCGTGACGCTGCAAGACACCGTCGTCCCAGAGCGCGCATGCGCAGTTGAGCGCGGTCTGGCCGCCCAACGTTGGAAGCAGCGCATCGATCGGTGTGCCCAGCTCCTTCTCGCGGATGATGATTTTTTCAACAGCCTCGGGAGTGATGGGCTCGATGTAGGTGCGGTCACTGAACGCGGGATCGGTCATGATCGTCGCGGGATTGGAGTTCACTAGGACGACGCGGAAGCCCTCTTCATGGAGCGCTTTGCATGCCTGCGTGCCGGAGTAATCGAACTCGCAGCCTTGACCAATGACAATGGGGCCAGAGCCGATGATCAGGATGGTGTGGATGTCTGTGCGACGTGGCATCGTGTGGGACCGACCCTGAGGCCGGCGGGGGAAAGCGGTGCGCGCGTCTGGGTATGCGCGGCGGCGATCGGCCGCGTGCAGTGCCCAAACTTGCGGGAGGATAGCGGAAGGTGCATCTGCGCGGTCGCTGCGGGTACACCTTGGGCTCATGAACCCAGAACCCACAGGATTCATTGCAGAAACTGCCGCGCCCGCTATGGACCTCATGGGGATCCTGTGGTGGTTTGCGGCGGCAGTGGCGGCGGTGGCGGCGTTGATCGCGATAGCGGTCACCCTCCTGGTGGTGACCGGCTTCATTGTGCGTGCGCGGGCTGGCGATCGATTGGCGTGGAGCGGAGCGATGGGTGCGATCGAGGCGCTGCTGCGACCGCTGTCACGGTTCATTCATCGCACCAAGTGGGAGGGATTCGATCGATTCAAGGTGCCGGAAGGTGGATTCGTGATTGTTGCAAATCACGCTAGTGGGCTTGACCCGCCGCTCATGCAATTTGCGGTGCCGCGTCGGGTGCGCTTCATGATGGCAACGGAACAGATGCATCCGATGTTCAGTTGGTTCTGGGGACAGTTGCGTGTGTTGCCAGTGAGTTACACGGCGGCAGACGCGGTGATGTTTCGCGAAGCAGTACGCCACGTGAAAGGCGGCGGCGTAGTGGGCGTATTTCCGGAAGGCGAGATTGAGCGCCCACCGTGCGTGCTTGCGCCATTTGTTGAAGGAACGGGCACACTGGTCGCACTGACGAAAGCGCCGGTGGTGTTACTGTGGATTCACGGAACGCCGACGATTGGCAATGCCCTGCTTGACCCACTTGTGCCGCGCGGCCGCGCGCGTGTGCAATACGTTGGGACGTATGACTTCGCTGCTGAAGGAGTACGCGATGCCAAAGAAATCACCGCGCGCCTGCGTGCAGAACTTGCGCGCGTCAGCGGATGGCCGATGCGTGAGAAATGAATAGCGCGGGCGCAAATGCATGATTACAAACCGCAGACTGGACGCAGGCGCCGGAGAGGATAGGGCCGCGCTCAGCGGCCATCCTCGTAAGGCGAATGCGGGCCAGTACGAAAGCGTGTCGCATGAGGCCAAGTACGAAAGCGTGTTGCATCAGGAGCACTAC
>NSIA01000107.1 GCA_002737585.1 Planctomycetaceae bacterium
CGCTGGGTCGATGTCGAGCGACCACAGGTGAATTCCGCCAGCCATACTGTGAACATCGTCAAAGCCCGCTTGGCGTAGGGCGGCGGTCACCTGCAGGCTGCGAGCGCCGTGATGGCAATGGACCACTACCGGAGTGGCTTCGTGCGAACGCAGTCCCTCCAGTCGGGCGCTCAGTTCATGCATTGGAACATGCATCGCGCCAGGGATGGCAGCGATATCGCGTTCCGACGCGGTACGGCAATCAAGGAGCACAATCAGTTCACCCGCATCGCGACGGCGCACGTATTCACGTGGCGTGATTTCCCAGTCCGGATTGAACGGGTAGCCAGCAGGAAGTCCGCGATCGTCAAGCGTTGACACTGTTTAGTCCTTGGTCGCGGGGGCAGCCGCAGGGGCGGATGCAGGCGCTGGCATCCATTCGACACCATCGATCGGCTCGCGTTGCACCGTGACCCACGGCGGCATGAAGATGATTTGCCCTGGCGTGGTTGCCAGCCAGAAGATGCTGATGGCGGGTTGCGCTGCTAAGTCTTGTACGGCCGTGTGGCTTTCACCACCCGTAGCCAGCACGGTGGCCGTGGTTGGATACGCGCCGGTCGCTCGAGGATCCTTGGAGAAACCTTCAAACAGCGTGTAGTACTTTGGCTGCACTTCTACTTGGCCGCGCGGCTGATGAATCGTTGTTTCGCCCCACGCGGAACGATCAAGGGTGGTGGTACTTGGCGCCGGGGGAGCAGATGCAACAAACGCGGTGCCGTCAAGCGACGTTGGTCCGCCGTCACGCGGAATCGGCACAAACTCCGGGGTTGCCAGATCCGGAATCGGATCGTCGCCCGCATGAGTGAGCGTCGCGCTGGGATTCTGGCAGCCAACAGCCGCAAGCGTGACCATAAAGAGGATGAGGGCGTTACCAGCGGGGTTCATCGGGGGACTCATTCGTCAATGACATATCCGGCGTGCTCAAGTGCGTCTTGGATCGTATCCGGGTCGAATCCGCGCCGGGCGAGTTTGCCCGCAACGCGCTTGGCAGATTCTCCCGCCTTCTTGGCGCGGCGCACCTCAAGACGCACCTCGGCGGCGGTGGCTGCCCCGGTGCGCGCGACGTCCGCTGCATCTTTTTCGCCCACACCGTCGGCCTGCAGGAGCTCGGACAACGCCTCTTCCGAAAGCGATCCGCGTCGACGATGGTGCTCCACGCGCGCGGTTGCAAACGCGTGGTCGTCCAACCAACCGTCAGCCAGCATGGCGCGGATTGCATTGCGAGCAGCACGCGCAACGTGACCGGCCTTCACAAGCCGCTCCTCTAATGCGGTGGCACTCCACGCGCGCTTGGCAAGGAACGCCAGCGCTGCCTCACGAGCCAACGACTCCGCCGCAGCCGCATCAACACGCGCGGCCAACGTCGGCGTCCACGCTCCACCTTCCACCAGTCCAAGCTCAACAGCGCGCTGCCGAAGCAGGGTTGCAACCGTTCGACCTCCCACGCGCACCTCCACCTGATTTGGATCAGCGCTCAATGTGCGGAGTGCATCAATGGGAACCTTCTTCTTGCGTGCTGCCTTTGCCATCGTGGTTCGTCCTTCAGGTGAGCTGGTCGAGGTATCCGCGAATCTCCGAGAGCGCGTGACTGTCCGACACACGCTTCGCCGCTTCCASTCCGGTGCGCAGGACCGCGCATGCATCATCGATGCGCTCCAGATCTTCCAGCGACCGCGCCTTGTGGTAGTACGCGTAGCAGTAGCCCGGGTCAGCGGCGATGGTTTGGTCGTACCAACTAAGCGCCTCCTCATGCCGCCCGGCGCGTGCGTGTTCCTGCGCAATTCCGTACATGCAGAACGGGTCGGCAGGCTCACTGGCGTGCAATTTCAGGAGTTGCGCAAGGCGCGGAGTGGTGGTGGGGTCGTTCGGCCCTGGGTGCATACGCGGCAAACTATCACATCCGGATACGCTGCTCAGATGCGCTCACTTCCCGCGCGTTCGGCACTCATCTCCCTGGTCGCCATCGGCTTTGCAGCCGTGCTGTCCTCGTGTGCTCCTCAGTACATCAATGAGGACCGCACCGATCGGCGTGAGAAGGAACTGCGCATTCAACAACATACGGGTGGCACTCATCACTCCACGGTGGTTGACAATGGGCGCTGGTTCCAGACATTCGGCAATGAGCTTCTGGCGATCGACACCACCAACGGTCGAGAACTTGGTCGTGCTGATGGAGTGGTGTTTGGCGAGGGCGGTTCGTTGGTTGACCTGGTGGTCTCCGGCGATTCCGCCTGGGCGATATCTGATCTCACTTCACTGATCACCTTTGATGTCTCTGACAATTCTGATCCGAAACGATTGTCTGCTATCTCCGCGGAGGAGTTGGGCATTGAACCGCGTTTGGTGTCTCGCGTTGGCGATGAGATGTACGTCAGCGGTAAGGGTGGCGCCGTGCGCGTCAGTGACCGTAAGCGATTCCTTGAAGGTCAATCGCCAGTACATATTGTTGCATCGGCCGGCGGACCGGTCACTTGTACCGGTCGCAAGATCGTGTCGCTTGAAGATGGGCGTTACCTTGGCGCGGCAAGTGCGTTGCTTCCGATGCCACCGGGTGTTGGTTCGCCGGGCGGATTTGCGTTTCTCTTGCAGGGCAAGAACGGCGCGTCGGTGGGTGTGATGTCCGCGGTCTTTGCTGAAACTGACCAAGCCGCTATTCCCGCGCGGGTGCGGCGCATCCGCATATGCGGCGACCGTTTGTTTGCAGTGACCGACAAGATTCTCTTCACCTGGCGCGTTGATGGATTGAAGTTGGTGGACCCAGAAGAAATTCCGCTCAAGGGTGGCCGCGATATCGACATCATTCGTCCCAATCACTACGCAGTGGCGGGCACGTTTGGACGCGCCATGTACCGCCATCGCAGTGAAGATCGCCGCATCGGTGACACCTTCTACAACGTGGAGCGCCAACCCGGTTTGCTGGAAGTGGCCGTCACCGATGGTCGACGCGTGCTTGCTGGTGGTCGCGAGGGATTCTGGCTGTGGCGCATTGGTGGCGAGCCCGCCCTCACGGACAAAACCACCGACCTGACCACCATCATGGGTGCGGAGCGGAGCGCTGCCTGGGGATCCGCGCACATTGTGGAAGAGAAGAACGCCGACGGAATCAGTGTGGGAATGTGCGTTGAGATCAAGCATGACGGTGCGGTGGAGCGCTACGAGCCAGATGGTTCGCCGCACATCACTGCCATTGAATTTATTGACGGCGATCTGTGGGTTGGCCACGAACTCGGTCTGGATGTGTTGCGCCGTGAAGAGGTGCTTGAGCCAGAAGATGAAGAGGTTTCTGCCGCTGCGGCTGAAAGCGCCACGCCAGGCGCCAAGAAGAAGCAGCTTGATGAGAACGGTAAGCCGGTGCGGCAATTTGTCGGGAAAATCAGCCCGATTCGTTCGTGGCGATTTGAAGGCCCCGTGCTCTTCATCTATCCAGAGCGGTTGGGCGGTGGTGGATCGATCGTTTCACTGCACGGCGGCTTCATGCTGTTGAAGCAGACGGCGATTGGTGATTCGCCGGTATTCACTGGCCGCGGCGACGTGCAGTAATCACCGCTTTTTGGAAGCCTTCGCTGCCAGCGCGCAGAACTTGCCGCAGATGTCATCACTGCTACAAGTATTTCCGCGCGCCTTGCATACGGCCCGTCCGTGAAAGATCAGCAGGTGACTGAGATCACACCAACGCTCGCGTGGAAAGAGTGCCATGAGATCGCGCTCCACCTTGACCGGGTCGGTGTGCTTGGAAAGCCCAAGGCGTTCCGCTAAGCGACCAACGTGTGTGTCAACCACTACGCCGGCCTGGATGCCAAAGCAATTTCCAAGGACCACGTTGGCTGTCTTGCGTGCCACACCGCGCAGTACCAGCAGGTCCTGCATGTTTCGCGGCACTTCTCCGCCATACTGATCCACCAGCATGCGCATCGATTCATATACGGCACGCGCCTTGTTGCGCCACAATCCAATGGTGCGAATGAATGGCGCGATCTCGTCAGCTGATGAAGAAGCAAAGTGATTTGCAGTTGGAAACTGCTTAAACAGTGCAGGGGTTGCCGCATTCACGCCCTCGTCAGTTGCTTGTGCACTCAGGATGGTGGCAATGAGAAGCTCATGCGGCACCTTCCAATCCAGGCGGCACTTTGCATGTGGATAGCGTGCATCCAGTGCTGCAAGGAGTTGCAACGCGCGCTCGCGTTGTCGCGCCGTCTTGCGCGGCAGTTCGAATCCGATTTCGGGCCAGCGTGCGTCACCAGTCACCGCGTGCAACCTTTCGAAYAGGCGCCGCCATCAGTGCAGGCAACAGGCAAACCAACGCGCCGATGACACACAGCATTTGTATTTTGAATCCAGCGTCTGCTGCCACATGCGCGGTGTCAAAGCGTGCGCGCGCTGCTGTTGCGGCGGCGCGATCGTTGGCTGCAACGGCATCCCAATAGGCAAGTAAGTCCACGGTCATCCCGGGTCCAGTCCATGCGCGCCATGCCAGAATCAATGCGGCGCTAGCAACGCATATAAAGAACACCGTGCGTGCCCAACGCATTCCGTTGAAGTGCCCGAGCCGCGCGAGTCGAACCGTGCACCCAACTGTGAGTGCCGATGCTGCAAATTGCACCCAGTCGCCAGCCATGAAGAGCGGCTGCAGCATCTTGCCGGCAGCAAATCGACCCATTTCAGCGGTATCGCCTGCAAAGAACCCTTCCGTTCCTGCAACCGAGATTCCCAGCTTGGGGAGCGCGCCAAACGCGCCCATGGCCGCCACTCCGGTTGCCAGAA
>NSIA01000108.1 GCA_002737585.1 Planctomycetaceae bacterium
TTGGCGATACCGCCGCAGCCCTTGCCTGGGTGGCATCGCGCGGYATTGCGGGCGTGCAACTGAGCGCCACGCATCCATCCATGCGTCCGCGCGATCTTGGTGTCAGCGCACGACGCGATCTTCGCGCCACGCTCGCGCGGTATGAATTGGTGGTCACTGGTATTGACGCGTGGATCCCAAGTGAACACTTCATTGATCCGGCGAATGCAGACCGAGCCATCGAAGCGGCGTGTGCAGCATGTGAATTCGCCAGTGAATTTGGTCGTGTGCCGGTCACGCTGCAATTGCCGCGCGCCGCAAGCAACGCGGGCGCACTGAGCACCGCTGGTCCGCACGCCGCTGGTGAAGCAAGTAATGCCGCCCAAGAATCCCACGCCGCGCGCCGTCACGATGCAATCGGCGCCATCGCCTCGGCTGCCGAGCGTTCCGGGGTAACGGTCGCCGACGCGTCCGGTGCCGTGGGCGCGCCGTGGCCACCGATAGGGGTTTCGCTCGACCCGGCGGCGGTCCTTGCCGAAGGCGGTGACCCGGTGAACACGGTTTCGCAACTGGGTTCGCGGTTGGTATCGGCACGGATTGTTGACCTCCTGCGCTCCGGAATGCGCGGTCCGGTCGGCGCAGCGGGCGAATCTCGGCTGGATGTGCTGGGATTCCGGGTGGCCTTGGAGATGGCCGGGCTTGCACGATTCCCCGTGATCGACGCTCGGCAATGGATCGATCCCCATGCGGGAATCGTCGCCACCGTTCAGGCATGGGGCGGGGCGATCCCGGGCTAATTTGCTTCCACTACACTTTGGCGTATGGCTCGTCGCGCTGCTCCGGCTCTTTATGAATTGATGCGTCGCCCCGGCGCGCCGGGTACCTCTGCGTCTTCGCCTGCGATGACAGGGACTCCGCGCCGCGTGGGTAACGCGCCCGGTCTGCCTTCAACATTTGAAATTTCACTTCGGCGCGCCATTGTCATTGGCATTGCCGTAGTGGTTGCCGTTTCCATCGCGTACGGCATCGGAGTCAAGCGCGGTTCCAGCGCTAGCACCGGCGCACCGCGCAACGGAAGTGACGCGGAGTCAGTCAGTCCGCCGTCGGTCGTTTCGCAACAAACATCACCGCTGATTCCCGCCATTCCCGGCAAGTCCTCCGGCGCAACCGGCAGCAAGACCGCCGCTCCGGTCTCGGGTACTTCGGGGTCTGGAAAGTCTGCAACTGCCCCCCGCGCAGCAACCGATAACAAGTCCGATCCCCGGGTCAAAGGGATGTATTACTTTGTAGTTGGCCATCCATCATCCGACCGCCGGGTGGAGATGCTGACATTTTGTCGGGCTGAGGGGCTTGATGCGTACCTCGTTCCCGATGATAATGCTTTATTGCGTAAGATCATCGTCCTGCCTGGTTACCGCGACCTGTCTGAAAAATCATCGTCAGAGATAAAAGCTCTCGAAGCGAAGATCAAGCAGGTTGGCAAGAAGTGGAAGGGCAACAAGCCCGGAAACAAGGATTTTGATGACGCGTACCCCGCGCTCTTCAAATAAATGAGCAATGGATACGCCGACGGAATGAATGTAAGAGAGACTGAAACGGAGTCGTCACGAAGGCGCCTCCGACACACTGACCCCGCGTTGAAAGATAGAACCCGATGAGCCTTCACCGTAGCCTAAAGACCAAGTCCGGCGCCCTTAACCAGCACCGCAACGTGCTGACCCGCGCCGAGCGCATCGCAAAGCTGACCGAGGAAGAGCGCTTCGAAGTTGGTAAGAACAACGCGCTTGGTCTCGTCAAGGTCCGCAGCATCAAGATTGCCGCTGGCAAGAAGCCGAAGAAGGCCGAAGAGGGTGATGCCGCAGCCAAGCCGGGCGCTAAGGGCGCAGCAGCGAAGGGTGCAGCAGCACCAGCCGCGAAGGCCGCAGCGAAGCCAGCCGCTAAGAAGTAATCCGTATGACCACGCACACCTCCTCGGGCGGCCCATTGGGCCGCCTTTCTCTTTCCTCCCTCATTTCGCAGCGCGCTCGATCCATCGATGCGTCAGGAATTCGCAAGGTGTTCGACCTAGCGGCCAAGATGAAGGACCCGATCAATCTTTCGATCGGGCAGCCTGATTTCTTGGTACCCGCGGTGATGAAAGAGGCGGCAAAAGCAGCCATCGACGCCGATCGTAATGGCTACACGGTGACGCAGGGGATTCCGGAACTCATTGATGCCACGTGGAATCACCTGCGCAGCAACGTTGGTTGGGATGGCCCGGGTGAGCATCGCAGTTTAGTCATCACTAGCGGTACCAGTGGTGGCATTGTGCTTGCGGCCATGGCGTTGTTAGACGCTGGTGATGAGATGATCATTCCCGATCCGTACTTTGTGATGTACGCGCAATTGGGAAAGATGACTGGTGGCACCATGGTGTGCTGTGACACGTATCCAGACTTCCGCATGACCGCGGAGCGCATTGAGCGCTGCATGACGCCGCGTACCAAGGCGGTGTTGATTTGCAGCCCAAGTAATCCATGCGGCACTGTGCTCACCGGCGCGGAACTCCGCGACATTGTTGACCTGTGCCGTCGCCGCGGCGTGCTGCTCATCAGCGATGAGATCTACGACGAGTTCTGCTTTAGCGACATGCGCGAGGACGGACACTGTCCAAGCCCGGCGCGCTTCAGCGATGAATGCCTATTGGTCCGCGGCTTCGGTAAGACGTATGGATGCACGGGTTGGCGCCTTGGATATGTGGCAGGGCCAAAGGAGATTGTGCAAGAGATTGCCAAGTTCCAGCAGTACACCTACGTGTGCGCGCCCAGCATGGCGCAGTGGGGTGTTATTCCAAGTTTCGGCGTCGACCTTGCGCCCATCGTTACGGACTATGAGCGACGGCGGCAGATGGTGGTCGATGCGTTTGCTGGCGTGACCACGGTTCCGCGGCCTGGTGGCGCGTTCTATGCGTTTGTTGAAGTTCCCAAGCGCCTTGGAATCACTGGCCATGAATTTGTTGAACAAGCGATCGCCAACCGTGTGTTGGTGATTCCTGGCAATGTGTTTAGCCGGCGTGACACGCACTTCCGCATCAGCTTTGCAACACGCCCCGACAAATTGGCGGAAGGTCTTGCCATTCTGCGCGGCTTGATGACTGCCTGAGGCGTGCGCGAACGCGAACCGCAACTATCAATGAAACGAACAAGCGCCCGAGCATGAAGCTCGGGCGCTTGTTTGTTTCAGAGTGTCATGCGCCTTTCGACACAAGATTCAGATGGTCCTTACGGAGCCTTCTTCGGAGCGCCGGCAGCGGCCGCTGCGCCGGCACCTTCAGCAGACTTCATGCGGTCCTTGAGTCCCTCGTTCGGGCTCTTGACGCTGCCAGCTGCTGGAGCGGCATCGTTCTTCTGAACAGACTTGACGGCTGGTGAGCCGCCGTCGCAGCCGGTGAGGACGACGAGTAGGGCGACTGCGCTTGCGGTGGCGATGATCTTCATAGTGGTTCCTGAATTGCCTTTCGATGCTCGGGCTTACGTTTGGGCGAGCTTCCCAATGCGCGGGGGCATGTATTGCCGAGTGCCACGCACGCGCAGTGTCTCAGAACCATTCGGTTGCCGTCAAGGGGTGGTTCCCGCAACTTACCCAAGATTATTTCGAACGCGCCACCGGTTCTGCAAGCCGCCAGCGCCCGGCGGCGGCAGCTGGGGCAAGCCAGCGCCACTGCGTGTGGAACGTGTCATCGTTGTCGGCAATTCCTACCTGGATGGACGCGTTTGCGCCCGCACTTGCAGGGAGCGGCACTTCCATGTGCGCAGACCAACCGGTGCCCGCGCGCGTTTCGCATTTCATAGTGACACCATCCGGCGCGGTGCAACCGGTGGTGAATGGTTCAACAAGAAAGTCAAGTGGCGCAGCCAACGCTGGGCTATCAATCAAGACACGGATGGCGTCGGCGTGCGGATCGTTCTTGCGCTTGGCGTCAGGTGCGCTCCATGAAGGCGCTGCGGCTTGCAGTTGGTCTGGCACCAGTGCGTCGATGATTAACTTCGTGCCATCAGAAGAGCGTGTGATCTGTACGGTGGGGTTTTCTTCACGGGTGTCGTACGGGGAGTAGTTCCATGCCAGTACCGGTAGCGAAACGGCGCTTGCTACATCCGTACCAAGTTGCACCGTTCGATCAATCGGCAGGCGTGTAGGAAGGTAAATCGGCACCGTTCGACCTTTGCTATCTACAAAGGTGGCGTACATATCAAGCTGCGGTGCCAAGATCGTTCCGCTCTGCGGCATGAGCGTCACGGGTACTTCAATGGTCACTTCACTCTTGGCTGGTACGTCGTGTTCGCATGCGCCACTGGCAACGCGCAATGTAGAGCGCGCGTTGTTCGCCATGGTGCTGGCGTAGTCAACATCAGCGAGCGTGTGACTGGTCCAGCCGTTCGCTCCGCCGTTGGTTCCGGGGGTTCCTTGACCTGCTCGACCAGCGGTCCACCACACAGCGGGACCATTGGCGTTGCGCAGTACGCCGGGTGGATCAAGCGTGACGTGGATGGGCACATCAATCGGGTTCTTCACTACAAACCGCGCGACTGCTTGTCTTGGAGCAGTCAGTGTGGATGGATCAGGCAGTTTGCCATCGGTGCGCACCGCGGGCACTGGGTCACGTAATGCATACACACGGTCTTGATCAGCGCGTGTCACAAAGTCCTCGGGCAGTACCAGGCCCACTGGCTGATGCCACACCCGTAGGGCGCCTTCGGAAGTGCAATCAACAAAGGTCAGGTGTTGCATTTGCCCAGCAAGCGGATGTTGATCGATCATTCCGCCGCAAGTGCCCACAATGTGGTACTGCACGCCGCCGACATCTGCCTCTCGTTGCAATGCGTGAAAGTGACCAGCAATCACTGCGTCAACGCCTGCCTTCTCAAGGAGCGGCTGCACGCGATCGTTCCACTTGACTGAGGGGTACCGCCACATGGGTCGGTGCATCAGGAGGAAGATCGGTTGATTGCGCTTGGATGCGGATTGCAGCGCGCCTGAAAGCCACGCAATTTGCGTGTCACTGAAGCCCATCTTGGAATCGCCTAAGCCTTCATCACTGAAGACCACCAATACCGTGGCCAGATCAAGTTCAACGGAGTACCACACGGGTCCAAAGCGTTGCCGGTACTGCTCTGCAAACGTGGCATCACCAGCGGTGCGCGTTCCACTGATCACATCATGATTGCCGGCAGTGGGATAGAAGGCAGCGGAGAGTTTGCCCACTGCGCTGAGGTATTCGTCCGCCTCAGTGTTCCACAGCGAAGTGGAGCGGGTGTAGCCCTGCACCATGTCACCAACGGTGAAGACTGCGTCCGGTCGAATGATGTTCAAATCTTCCACCGCAGCCAAGAGGTACGGAATGCCCCACGCGCGACCCGTGGTGCGGTCGGGAAGAATGGCAATCCGCTGCACGCGCGGGCGAGCACCGTCTTTGACCACTTGACCATCGGTGGCACGTCCGCTGTCATCCGCTTGGAAGTGCGGCGGGGCGCCTGCAGAGGTGGCGGCCATGGTCAGGACGATAAGAGCGGCGGCAGAAAGCATGCGTGGATTGTCTACGCAAATGCGATGCGGTGCGCAGCGCGTTGGTTAGAAATTGGCTTGGTTTGCAGAAGCAGCCGATGCGCGGTTTACGCCTTCGCGTTCTACACCTTCGCGGTCGACACCTTCGCGGTCGACACCTTCGCGGTCTACACCTTCGCGGTACTGGTTCCCGCGCCCGGAAAGGGAATCGACGGTCCGCGCATAATGGATTCGCACGCGGCGGCAAGTTGATCTGCGCAGCGCGCTGAGGCAAATCCAGCGGCGGTTCGAACCGCGGCTTCGGCGCCCACGGCTCCGGCAGCTGCGGGGTCAAGCATGGCCTTGGTCAATTGCGCGGTCCATTCACGCGCGTCGCGCTCTTGCACCACCAGCGCGGTGACTCCGTCAATCAGGTGATCGGCAAATGGATCATCCATCGCTACCACTGTTCGGCCAAGACCCATCGCCTCCAGTACCACGGACCGAACGCCATGCATTGCTTCCGGCAGCGCAAACACGCCGCATGCCAGCGCCAGTGGTCGCACCAATTCCAGGCGTGAAACGCCGTTGAGAACACGTTGCACGCCGAACTCTCGGGCGAGCGCCCAGAGGCGCGGGTCGTGCCCGGGTGGCAACTCAATGGCCACTTGAAACTCAGGAAGCGCGGGCATGACATCGGCAATGGCTGCAAACACGGCGCGGTAGGCGCCAACGTCGCGGCCGGTGCCGGCGATCGCCAGACTTTGTGGGCTGGCAACAAAGGTGTCGCGCCGCGATGGCACCGGAACGCCAAGCGGGAGAACGGTGACCATTTGCTCGCCAACAACGCGCGCTGCACGCGCGGCGATCGGTGCGGTGGCGGCGCACACCAAGTCAAGGCGGCCCGTGTGTCGCTTCAACGCGGTGGCATCCAGCTCATCGGAGGTAGAGATCATGGCAACCAGTCCGGCATCCATGTCATCTGCCAATTCCGCAGCGGCAATGAACGCGCGCGCTCCAAAACTCACAAAGATTTCCGGTGGATCGTCCTCAAGCGAACTACTCAGGGCGCCAAGCCGCGAAGGCCGAAAGAGCAGCGAACTATCAAAATCAAAGGTCGACGCCGCAATCATTCGCAGTAGCGGCGGTTCATCACGCGCAGGCGGAAGAATGCGACGAATACGAACGCCATCGCCAGCGAGTGCTACGGCCAGGCGTTGCACGGCAGCAGCGTCCGTCAGGAGGCGTTCGGGATCGACGACGAGCGCGATGTGCATCCAGCCTCCAGTGGTTCAAAGGCGAGCAACATTTCAGCCGGAATACGCGCAGGTTTGCGAGTAGCCAAGTCAACAAGTGCCCAACACGTGGACGCGCTACACACCACGGCGCCGTCACGCGCGCGCAGAATGGTGGTATCGCGCCAACTGGTGACGCGACTGACCGATCGAATCCACGTGAAGACATGCAACTCATCACCAGGAAAGACTTCAGCGCGGTAGTCCACTTCATGGCGAGCAACAAACCACATGCGGCCGCTTGCTAAGAGAAGTTCGCGCGTGTGTCCAAGCGAGTCGGCGTGCAGTTCGGCAGCGCGATCAATCCAACGCACGTATTCCACATTATTGATGTGCGCCACCTCGCGGCTCACGCCATCAGCGGACGGAACCAGTCGCAATCCAAATGGACGCGGGTGTGCAATCGAACTACCGGTCGGCGGCCGCAACGTAGCGTCGGGAATGAGTGGCGCACTGCTCATGCGCGCGTCTCCAGCGCCGGGTCGATGGAGCGCAGATACGTCCAACTAAAGATGCCAGTGGAGTGCCCGTCACTAAAGCGGATGCGAACCGCATAGTTGCCAACCAGTTCAGCGCCGAGCGCCGTCAGTGGGCCGGTCGCACGGCTGGCTGGTAGGACGGTGAGCGGATTGCGTGCCATTTCCTCGCGCAAGACTTTGGCATCGGCGCTGGGGCTGCGGCGGCGCAGGTAGGCGATCGGAAAGAACGACTCACGGCCATCCGCCCAGGTGATGGCAAGTCCGTTTTCGCGGTCAAGATCAAGGTGCGCCGGCGCGGTCACAGCGGCAGCGGCTGAGCCTGCGGCCGACGCCGAGGCCAAGGAATCTTCCGGTGATGCGTGGGATTCATCCGCGTGCATTTCCCGATTCTACGGCGCGGGCTGAGCGCCGCCGCTGGCTCTAGACTTCGGATGCGATGAACGCCCCAAACAATAACTCTGCAAACACTGCCGGCAGCGCCTCGGCGAAGACCGCACCGCACACGCCTGCAGCTTCCGCGTCGGCGAACACCGCGCAGCACACACCTGCCGCTATCAATGCTGCCGACCGGCTCTTCGCTCGGATCGAGGCTGCGGGCGCCCCGGTATGCGTTGGGCTTGATCCGGTGGCGGAGAAACTTCCGGCCATTCTTCGACCGGCTGCTGGTCACGCCGCTGCGGCGGTCGCCATCGGCGAATTCTCGCGCGGCGTCATTGACGCAGTGGCGGGGATCGTGCCGGCGGTGAAGATTCAGGCGGCATGCTTTGAGCGGCACGGGCCCGCGGGCGTTGCTGCGCTTGCCAGTGTTCTGGAACACGCGCGCACTGTTGATGTTCTTGAAGTCATTCTCGATTTCAAGCGCGGCGACATCGGTATCAGCGCCGAGCATTACGCCGCCAGCGCGCGCGACGCGTACCGCTCTGATTGGACCACGGTGAGTGCGTATCTCGGAGCGGATTCGCTGACGCCTTTCGTCGGTAACGGTCACGGAGCGTTTGCCTTGGTGCGTACTTCCAATCCTTCGGGTGATGCTGTGCAATCATTGCGATTGGCTGATGGCCGCACGGTGGCTGAAGCGGTGGCAGACCTGGTCGCGTCAGTCGGCGCGGCCTCGCTCGGAAGCGCAGGATTTAGCGCGCTTGGTGCGGTGGTTGGTGCCACCAAGCCAACCGATGCTGCCGCGTTGCGCCTTCGCATGCCGCAGCAGATCTTCTTAGTGCCGGGATTCGGCGCACAGGGCGGTGGAGTCGATGACGTCTTGCCATGTTTCCGTGCTGACGGACGCGGTGCGTTGGTCACTGCCAGTCGCTCCGTGATCTACGCATTTGAGCCAGCTGATCGCGCGTGGCATGAATCGGTGCGCCGCGCTGCTGAGGACCTTCGAACGCAGATTGGTGCTGCGCTGGGCGCCCGAGCATGAGTACCCGCGTAGTGGGTGCATTGCTTGCGGTGGCGCTGCTGCTGCTCCTGGCGGTGCCAGTGGTCGCGCGGCGTGCCGAGCAGGCAGTGCCTGCGGGCGCAGCCACGGTGATCATTGTCACGCCTAACAATGAGCAAATTCGCGTGGAGTTCGCGGAGGGATTTGCGCAGTGGCATCGGGAAAAATTTGCTGCACCTGCGCAAGTGATTTGGAACATGCCAGGCGGCGCCACAGAGATCCGCAGGATGCTTGAAGCCAGTGCCACCGCGTCGCTGCGTGATGGAAGTGCTCCGGGTGGCAGCGCTGACTTGCTGTTTGGCGGGGGCAGTTATGACTTTGAACAATTGACTAAGCCGATCACTGTTGAAGTGAATGGCGAAGTCCGCAGTACCACCGTCCTCATTCCCATTGACTTTCCTCAGGAGTGGTTGGATGCGGTGTACGGCCAGAACTCGATCGCGGGTCGCACGCTCTATGACCCAGGGCGTGCGTGGTTTGGTACCGCGCTCAGCGCGTTTGGAATTGTCTACAACGCAGAGATGTTGCAACG
>NSIA01000109.1 GCA_002737585.1 Planctomycetaceae bacterium
AATCAGTGGCGTGGCGGCTTGGTACGGAAGGTTGGCAACCAGCGTGAATGGACGGCCCGCCAGTGCTTGCAGAATCTGTGCGGAAATAGCGTGTTTACCGTCGAGGCAGTCGGCCTCAACCAATGTCAAACAGCCCACCCCTGCGCCCATGCGGTGCGCGTTGCGCGTTCGCACGATGGCGGCCATGTCGCGGTCAAGCTCGCAGGCGATGACTTCGCATCCAGCGTCAAGCAATGTTTCGGTGAGCGTGCCGGTTCCGGGGCCGACTTCTAAGACCAACGCACCTGCTGGTAATGCCGCCGCGGCTACTAGCTTTCGCAGTTGGTTGTGATCGTGCAGAAAGTTCTGCCCAAGCGTGTGCTTTGGCCGAATACCGCGCGCGGCTAACTCTTCTTTGATCTCGGTCAGCGTCTGCGGCATGTCAGCGCGCAGTTGCCTCGGCGCGAACCTCGCGCAACACCGTCACCTTGATTTCACCAGGGAATGTCATTTCTTCTTCGACGCGCTTGGCAATCTCTTGCGCAATGCGGAATGCGTACGCGTCGTCAGCCTTCTTGGCATCAACCACCACGCGAACCTCTCGACCCGCTTGAATGGCATACGCCTCATCTACAAATTCATGCTCGCGTGCAAGTGCTTCCAATTGCTGCAGGCGCTTGACGTAGAGCTCCATACTCTCGCGGCGCGCTCCTGGGCGCGCACTGCTGATGGCATCCGCGGCCATCACAATCGGTGTGTACGGCGTGGTCGCCGGAATGTCGGCATGGTGCCCACCGACTGCGTTCAGTACCGCTTCGCTCTTTTCGCCATGCTTTCGTAGGAATTCCACGCCAATAGCAGGGTGCCCGCCTTCCATCTCATGGTCCATCGCCTTGCCGATGTCATGCAGGAAGCCTGCGCGGCGCGCGATCGTTCCGTCAAGTCCAAGTTCATCAGCAATCATCTGGCACAAGAACGCAACTTCCACCGAGTGGCGCAACACATTCTGACCATAGCTGGTGCGGAATGCCAATTTGCCCATCGCTTCGATCACCTTGGGATGCAAGCCGCGTAGGTTCGTCTCCAAGACGGCTGCTTGGCCGTCCTTCTGAATGCGCTCGTTGATATCACGGGTGACCTGCGCCACCAGTTCTTCAATGCGGGTTGGATGAATCCGACCATCAGCCACCAGTCGTTGCAGGGTCTCCGCAGCAATTGCCTGGCGCACCTTGTCGAAGCAACTCACGCTGATCACACCGGGCGTGTCATCCACCAGAATGTCGGCACCAGTGGCGCGCTCGATGGTTCGGATGTTGCGACCTTCACGACCAATGATTCGCCCCTTCACGTCATCGCTCGGGATCTTCACGGTGCGAACCGTGGTCTCGGTGGCGTTCTCCGCGGCATAGCGTTGGATGGCCAACAAGGTGATCTGTCGCGCCTTATCGCGCGCGTCGCGTTCTGCTTCTTCAACAATCTTCTGAGCGAGCACCGCAGCGTCATGGTCAGCGTGGCGTCGTACTTCGGCCATGTATAACTCGCGCGCTTCGTCCATGGTCATGCCAGCGACCTTCTCGATTTGCTCGCGAACCGCGGCGCGTTCGGTCTCCAGATTCGCTTGCAATTCAGTGGTTCGCTTCTCCAAGTCAGCGATGCGCTGTTCGCGGGATTCCAGTTTTTGCTCGCGCTGGCCAATTTGCTCCAGCTTGCGATCCAGCGTTTCTTCGCGCTTTTCCGCGCGGGACTGCGACGCCTTGACGTCCGCCAAGGCGGACTGCATYTCGCGGTCGAGTGCATGGCGGCGCTCGGTGGCAGCCTTCTCAGCCTGCAACTCAATGGTCTTACTGCGGGCTTCGGCTTGCGCTCGGGCAGCCGCCACCACGCTCTCTGCTTCCTTGGTGGCTCGCGCCATGGAGCGGGTGGAAAATTGCTTTACTAAGGTCCACATGACGCCGGCACCGAGGGCTGGCGCGGCAAGGACGATCAGGATCAACAGCCAAACTTCGATCTGCATAACAGCGCCTCCTCGGCGAATGCAACGAGGTACGACGCAAGCAGACATTCCGACCTGCAGAGAAACTGCAGTCGACCAACGATTGACGATGAATCAAGTCCCAACCGTGCCACSTGCCGAGGCATGTGGCGTACGGTGTTCAGTAAAGATTCAGCAAAGGCTCGTTCGGTATTCGCTCATAGTGAACAGAAATTCCATGCGATGGTTGCTGTGCTGCATTGAACAGGCGAGAGGGTCTTAATACACGGTCGAATCTATCAACCGGATCCGCGGCCCATGCCATGGTCGGTTGCCTTCGAGCACTTCGGATCTGTCCGCAAGCACTCGTCGGATGGTCGGTCGGAACGGCTGGTGAGCCGCACTCCGTCCGTTGAAACCCGCCGCAGAACGGTCGGGTGGAAGATTGAAGTGTAGTGCGAATGCCCGACGTCACAAGTGGGCATTACGCAGTGCCGGCGAGTTTCCGGACAGTGAACATAAAGGTCTTCTTCATCGCGGAGTGCATCGCCCAGACCACGCCAACGCCGAGCGCACCGGCAGTTACCGCCCCGGCAGCAAGGAAGATTCGGTAAGTCGCCACGCCCTGTTGCAGGACCTCATCAGCGACCACTTCTGGGGTCACAATGGCTGCCACCAAGTTGATGGGGGTCAATGCGTTCATAAACGCGCCGATGGCTGGGATGCTCCGTCCGGCCGCCATCCCGCACAGGCCAAGGACCAGGCCGGCCACGCCAGTGGCAAAGACGGCGCCCACCGCACTTCCGATGGTTCCCTTGCTCTTGATCGACCACTGCAACCCGATCATGACGGCGAACGATGTGAATGCCAACATTCCCACTGGGTACTCAAGTGCCCCCTCCGGGAGCATGGCAGGAATCACCAGCGTCGCTGTCCCTGAGGCAACACTCACCGACGATCCGCCCGCGACGCCCATGCCGTTGGCAAGTACATAGACCGCCGATGCAGCCAGCGTCACGGTCGGCACCATCAACATGGGCGCCAAGAATTGAATGATGCCGCGCAACTTTCCGGCGATGTAGGGCCCAGGCTGAATGGGCGTAGTCAAGATGATGTCGAGCGATCCATCTTCGCGTTCGCGGCTGACCGCGGTGGCACTCATATTGAGCGCTGTCAGCACAATCACTACCGACTCCGCGGCCACCACCGTTTGCAATGCCAGTCGGAAGCCGTCCATTGATAAAGCGCCGGTGCGATGCAAGACGGGCAACAACAGCCCGCCCAGAATGCCCACTCCAACAAAGCCCCAGCGTCCAGTCAGTGCCGCCAAACTGGTGCCGCGCAATTGGCTTTCGCGCCATGCAATTGGGTTATGACCAACGCGCATCGACTCGCGCCCATCCGCACTCGGCTTCTGCATCCAGCGACGCCACCACGGCGTTCGAACGGTCCGTGCCCCCAGCGCTCGCACGGCAAACGTACTCATGACCATCAGTATCAATGACAGCGCCAGCGTGACAACGCAATAGCTCCTTGCTGGATGCACCATCCATGCTCGGGCAATCCAACCAGGCTGCTCAAGCGACATGGGCGCATAGGTGGCTGGCAAGAGCAGCGATTCCATAGCGAGAAATGGATTGATGGGCGTAAAGATCGTGGTTGACTGGGTGGCGCTCCCGGCGCTGGTAGCAACACGCAATGCGCTGTCTGCCGCCCATGTTGCAAACAAGTAGATGACCACGGTGCTATAGAAGACAAACACACTGCGCTTGCCCGCACTGCGGGTAATGCTGAGCGCGACTGCTACCGCGCCCACAACCACAGCGGTGCTCGCACTGATCATAAAACTGCCCCACACCGCCGTTGGTGGAACGCCACCAAAGAACTGCGTGCTCATCATCAGCGGAAGCGCGGCGATGAGTAGCGCCAGCACAAAGAACAGTCGGCCCATCAAATTGCCGATCACAATTTGCACGCGGTTGAGCGGCGTGACCAACATGATTTCCCACGTGCGTGGATTTGCCTCTTGTGCAATGGCGCCCGCCATGAAGAGCGGAGTCAACACACAGATGAGCGCCACTTCTGCAAAGGAGAGCATGGTGAACGCGGTGGCGCCGCGCTGCGCAAGTTCGCGCAGGGACGAGGTCTGTCCGACCATTCCAAAGAGCAGCGCCACCATCAGGAGCGCAAGGAACCCGCTCCGAATCCACAGATGGCGCGTCCTTCGCGAACCGTTGGCAACGATGCGCAGAATGATGGGATTGGTGGGGCCAAGATCAGAGACCCAGCGCGTCACAGACATACACGGATCTTAGGACTCAGCCCCAACTGCCGAGCAGCATGCCAAGGTCAGGGCCATCGGTAGTGCCATCATGATTGAGATCGGTGGGCCCGGGTTGGCCCCAGCCGCCAAGCATGATGCCAAGGTCAGCGCCATTCACAGAGCCATCGCCGTTCAGGTCGGCGGGATTTGCAGGCACCAAGGTCAATGCAGCAGTGTCCATATCAACCGGCGCGCTCTTGCCAAACATCGTCCACAGGTCGAACGCAGTCTGACCAGTGGTATCGGTGGTGTTGGTATCACGGAGGAACTCCATGTACTCGCGGCTTGACGTCTGGTAGTTCAGTGTCACCACCGCCTGGGTTGCTTCGGCCGGGATGGCAAAGAGGGTGTCGTCCCAGTATTGACCATCCGCGTACGTGTAGTTCACTGGCCCGCAGCCATCGGCGGCGAACGCAGCGTTGGTGAATCCGCGTGGCGGAATTCGGTTGTCCTTGAATTTGGTGTTCGCCAAGGTCAGATGGAAATTCTCGCCAGCAGGAATGCCGGCAGCGGCAGCCACTTCCGGGGAACTTCCGTGGCGTGCTTCGTAGACCTTGGTGTCGTCAGTGATCAACGTGGCGCTACTGAGGTCATAGGCGCCGCGTTCGGCAACCAGTACTCCGGCAGCATTGAGGAATTTGACATTCACCCACATGCGGCGCCCCTCTGGATAACCGCTCGGCAGTTTGTGACCGCCTTGGTTGGTGACGCGCACTTTCAGTTTGCTGCCCTCTTGCGTCAATGCCAGGTCGCTTGCGTCACGGAGCATTTGCACAGTCCGTGCCTTGGCATTCTGAATGCGCTCTGGCGTGAGCCCCAGTGATTCCGCGTCGCCGCCTGCCTGGTACGCAACGGCTTCGATCACCCACGTATTACTTCCAGCCATGGAGTGCGCGGGCATGTTCTGGCGCGTGAAGAATGGGTCGCCTGTATCCCAGAAGACGCAGCCGCCACCAACTTGGTCAGGCATGTGGCAGTCTTGGCACGACTTCATCGGACCAGTCAGGCTTCCGCCAAATCGGCCATCGGCAAACTCAACACCGGTGGTGGCAAACGTGCTGTTTTTCCACTCGCTGTAGGTTCGTTGCTCCGGGAACATCTGCGAAGGCAATTGCGTTGGATGCTGGGTGTTGAGCGCATTCAGGTCGTATTGCCCGGCCGCGTTCTTGGTGAACACCGGATTGGAAACATCGTGGCACGTRCCGCAGAATTCACTCTTGGARTGGAAYGGRCTGGTGATCAGCCACACTGGTTCGCCCCAGAATGATGAACCGTGGAAGTTGATCGGAACGTCGCTGAATGGACCACGGCGCACGTCGCGCGGATCAATGATGTAGCGGGCGTTGCCGTGACCCTCCGGAATGAGGCCTGCAGCGGCGAGTGGCGAGAGCACTTCCGGATCGGGATTTGGGTCCTGGCCTTCAATGGGGTAGCCGACAGCACTGAACTTCCCGAGCTCTGGATTCACAGCACGATGGCAGAAGTGGCAGTTGATGCCGTCTAAATCATCGTTAGTGAATTCTGCGGTTGTTCCCGTGGCGCTTCGTTCACCGAGCCATGCGCCGGGCGCGTGGCATCGAATGCAGAATTCGCCAGAAAGGTTGGCGTCCTGATTGGCCACCGCGAGCGCGGCATGCCAGACCGGATCGCGGGCCGACTGCGCCATCATGCTGGTGACCCACGTATCAAACGGCGCAAAGGTTGGGCTGTAGTCGGAGTGRCAGAA
>NSIA01000110.1 GCA_002737585.1 Planctomycetaceae bacterium
GTCTGTACTGGCGGGCCGCCCATGAATGCGCCCACCGTGCTCACCACACCAGCAGCGAACATCGCGCTCACGCCAACAATCAGAGTGACTCGTGCGCGTGGCTGGCGTTGAAAGGGGGCTGTCATCTTCATCTGTCGTCTATCGAGAAAGTGTGGGGGCTCGGGAGTGCATGCCGGCGGAGATCAATGCTTATCTCACCTTCTGTACGTTCAATAGTGGGTAGGAGGATCGTTTAAGTCAAGGGACTTTCTGTGCATTCGGCAGTATTCGAATGCCCCGAAAGTGCTCCGTGACGGAATCCCTGCCAAATCACACCGGAAGCAGACCTATAAGTCCAATAACCTTAGGCGCCACCGCTGGCGGTGACCTTCTGGAGCAGGCCAGCCGTATTCACGACCGCCTTGAAAGTCACGGTCAGGTCAGCCTCAGTGATACTCGCCGGGGGCGTGGCCTTCATCTTGACCAGGGAGTCCAAAGAAGGCGCGATCGCTGTGAGCAGTTTGGTTCGCGCCGAACTAGCGATCCCGGACAACTGGTTGCGCACCGCGAGCAGTGCACGCTGCAGGGCGTTAATCAGTTGCGGATCGGAACCGGCAGCAACGCGCGATTGCAGATCGTTGATGCTGGCAGCCAAGCTCATGGCAATGGCTTCCGCTTGGGGCGGAGTCAGCGCTTCCTCGCGSAGCATCTGCGTGATGGATTCCACTTCGTGTGCAGCGACCACCCAGTCGCGCTCCTTCTTGAGGACGGCGGCAATTCGCTTGGTGATCGCATCGAACTGCGGAGGCGAGAGCGGTGCTACATCAAGCGCCTTGGGAAGCTGCGCGCTYGCGGCGATGCGGATGGCAACTTCCGGTTGATTGTCAGGATCAAGGTTGTCGACCAGAAAGTCGATGCTCTCGGCGGTAGCGATGAATCGCGCCAAGATGAAGGCGTTGGTGGCCCGCATCGAATCGGTGCCTTCAGCAAACTTTGCAAATCCCTTGACGAATGCGATTCCGAAATCGCGGCGGAAGTTTGGGCTCACCGTCGTTTGGCGAATTTGATCAACCAGCTTGGCTCGGATAGCCACCACGCCTGCGGGGTCAGCCTCGGCAAATCGCTCCGCCAACTTGGTGACGAATTCGGTCACAGACTTTCGTTGCTCTGCCGTGAGCGCCTGCTTCACATTCACCAGGTCTGGCGGGATGGCGTCGGCTTGCGCCAAGACTGGCGAAGCGGCGGCGACCAACGTCAGGGCTCCAACAATCGCTGCGATGCGTGCGGAGAATGAGAACTTCACTGAATTCAGGAGCATCGGCTGGAGTGCTTTCGGGCGGGACGGCGAGCAGGTTGAACGGAGAACGGTACCCCGTGTCCGAAAGCCGTGTCAATGCGGAGTGTCCGCGCCGGGGGTGGGCGCGGTTGCAGGGCTGTCGGCTTTCGCCGCGGGAGCTGGTGTTGCCAACAACTCGCGGATACTGACCATCAGTCGCTGTTCATATGGGACATCGCGGCCAATGGGGGTCCACTCGGTGGGAATCCGGGTGGATTCGTCCTCGCGGTCCTGGGTCATGGTGGGGTCGGTGGACACACGGGTTTCGCCGCTSGTCCARCGGCCGATTTGCTGGTTCGGCCGGAATGCCCGATCRACGTACACCCACGCGCGCAGTTCGATGGTGCCCTTGGTGGTGAGCAGGTCAAAGCGTTCCTCCGCGCGA
>NSIA01000111.1 GCA_002737585.1 Planctomycetaceae bacterium
CAAAGTTCACCGTGTGCGCCATCATGTCTTGAATGCCGTCATTGTCGGTGCGCCACGGCTCAAGCATGGAGCCGGCGGTGCGCGCATCTGTTTCGATCACGCCCAGTTCCCGGTCAGTAATCACCGGTCGAAATCGATACACGCGAGCGGTTTCAACCGCTGCATCAAAGACGCGCTCGTAATCCGCACGCGGGAACGCCAGCACGGGCGGTGCCGGATCGGCGGCGCAGCCCACCAAGGCCAGGCACGCGGCGGCGAACATCAGGACGGAGAGGGCGGGGCGCACAGGGGAAAGTCTACGGATTGCATCACATTGCCGCCTGTGTCCGATCTATACAAGAGCCATGAAGCTTGCAGTACCGGTGATTCTCTTAGCCATCATTCTGTTGGCCGTTGCATCCTTTGATGCCACGGGCCCGCGCGCGGACTTCACCATGGTGCAGGCGAACGACGCATTCACCCTCGACCCGCAGAAGATGAGCTGGCAGCAGGACATTCGCCTGGGTCGTGCCATTTACGAGACGCTTGTCGTGGCAGACGCTGATCACGGCGGCGTTCGGGCTGGCGCTGCCGAGCGGTGGGATGTATCGCCGGATGGGCTTCGTTGGACATTTCATCTGCGCCCGGATGCGCGGTGGTCAAACGGTGATGCGCTGCAAGCGCAGGACTTTGCTGCCGCGTGGCAGCGTGCCATGTTGCCGGACTTCGCCTCGGATTACGCGGGATTTGTGGCGGACATCGTGGGCGCRCAAGAACTGTGGGATTTCCGTGCCGCGCAACTCGCCCATTACGCCACGCTGCCCGCCGCTGAGCGCACCGAAGCGCGTGCGCAGGAATTGTGGTCGGCCACCATGGCGAAAGCCCGCGAAGTAGTAGCCATCAAGACGCCCAATGAACGCACTCTTGAGCTCACTCTGCGTCGGCGCGTTCCATACTGGCTCTCGGTGATTGCGTTTCCGGTGATGGCGCCGGTACATCAAGCAACCGTTGAGCGCTTTAGTAGATTTGACCTTGCGTCCGGACGGCGCACGATTGATGCTGCGTGGACCAAGCCTGGCAACTTAGTGTGCAACGGGCCATTGATGGTGAAAGATTGGCGCTACAAGCGACGCATGCGGCTGGTGCGCAATCCGTTTCATTGGGACCAGTCGCTACAGACGGTCAACAGCATTGACATCTTGCCCATTGAGGACAACAACACCGCCGTRCTGGCATTTGATGCTGGCGGCGCTGATTGGGTGTCCGATGTCCGCGTTGGATACAAAGTGGAATTGGCGGAGCAAGCGGCGCGCTATGTGGAGCATCACCGCGCCCAATTTGACGCTCTCCGTGCAGCTGGAGCAAGTATTGATGAGGCGCTCGCGGCGCTGCCGGAACCAGTGGCTGGCGAGCGCCGCAACGTGCATGTTGTGCCGAATTTCGGCACGGATTTCTACAGTTTCAACTGTCGCCCCACGCTTGTAGGCGGCGGCTTCAATCCGTTTGCGGACGCGCGTGTGCGGCGTGCCTTTGCACTTGCCGTTGATAAGCGCGCGCTTGCTGAACGTGTGATCCGTGTGGGCGAACCAGTGGCAAACACATTGGTGCCGCCAAACGGTGTGGCGGGATACACGACGCCCGCCGGACTTGGGCACGACGTCGTGCGGGCGCGCCAGGAACTGGCGGATGCAGGATGGGCTGATCGCAACGGTGATGGCAAGCTGGAACTGGCGGACGGCACGGTGTTTCCAACGGTCGACCTGCTGTATTCCACGGGAAGCCCGCGATATCGCGATCTCTCCTTGGCGATGGCTGACATGTGGCGCAACGAACTGGGCGTACAAGTTGAGCTGACTTCCAAGGATTCCAAGTTCATGAAAGATGACCTGCGCTCCGGCAATTTCATGATTGCACGCGGTGGTTGGTACGGCGATTACCCCGATCCAACCACATTCCTTGACCTGTGCCGCACCGGCGATGGCAACAATGATCGCGGTTACTCCAATGCAGCGTTTGATGGTTTGCTGGACCGCGCCGCCGCCGAGGCCAACCCAGCGCAACGGCTCGCAATTCTCGCTGATGCAGAACGCTTGGTGACCGAAGTAGATCTGCCGATCTTGCCCATCACGCATTACGCAACCGTGCTGCTCTTTGACCCAGTGCGTGTGCGCGGAATCACGCGCGACCCGTCGTTCGATCAGCGTCTCTCAGAGATTCAGATGTTGGTGCCGCGTTAACTGCGTCCGCTCTGGATGCGCGGATCAATCCACGCATAGAGGACATCAACAAGTAGGTTCATGAGGATCACCACGGTGCTGAAGACCAGCACCACTCCCATCAGGAGGGTGATGTCTTTGGAAAGCACCGCGTCTACAAAGTGCTGACCGATTCCCGGAACGGCAAAGACTTTCTCAACAACAAACGACCCAGTGACTGCAAAGGCGGTCGCTGGTCCCAGGTAACTCAGGACGGGTAGAAAGGCGTTCTTGAGTGCGTGCCCAACGGCTGCTTGGCGTCGACTCAATCCTTTGGCCCGAGCAGTGCGCATGTAATCAGCAGACATTTGTTCAAGCATTGATGACCGCACCAGCCGGGCTACATACGCCGCAAACGGAAGGCTCAGTGCGAGTGCTGGAAGGATCAGGCTGCGGAATCCTTGCCACCCACCAATCGGTACCCACTGCAACTTGGCAGCAAAGACAATCAGTAGCACTGCACCAGTAACGAAGCTGGGAACACTGATACCGATCACTGCCAGCAACTGTGTGCCGGCATCAGCAGCAGAGCCCGGGCGGAGTGCACCAACGACACCAGCACACAGGCCGATGCCGAGCGCAAGCAGGATGGCGGCAAGTCCAATGGTGAGTGAAACCGGAACGCCATCCGCGATGATTTCATTGACACTCCAGTCGCGGTTCTTCAGACTTGGGCCCAGGTCAAAGGGGCGCGGTGCTTTCCCAAGCACCCAGGAAATGCCGCTCGCTTTACCCAGATAGTCAAAGTAGAAACCCACCGGGTCATCCAGTCGATACTGGGCACGCATCGCTGCTTGTGCTTCCGGTGATGGTCGGCGACCTTCCGCGCCATCGAAAGGGTTTCCCGGTGCGATCCATGCCAGCGTAAAGGTGAGTGTGTAAATCGCCAGGAGCAACAGCGGAAGCTGTGCAAGCCGGCGCACAATGAACATGGTCACTAGCGACCGCTCCCCGAGCCAGTGTCCTTAGGCATCGACCGGGCGCGCTCTGTTTCAAGGCCAACTTCATCAGCAGCACGCTTCGATCGGCGGTCCGCCACCCATTGCACCGCGTCGGCAAGTTTTGCAAGCTCGGCATCACCGCTGCGGCGGCACACATCGAGCATGGAGTCCGTGGGATCAGACACGCGGGTGATAGCCCAACTACGGAGCACCGTTGTTGACGTGCTTGATCGCGCCGCTTCAACAAGTGGGGCCATGGCCGGAGTGTCGCGCGGCATCACACCAAGGACCCATGCCTGCGCGGTTTCCGGCATGGCTTTCCACGCAGCAACGATATCGGCCCAGATTGCCGGTGCATCACCGCGAATGGATTCCGGAAGCAATGCGGGGTCTGCTGCGGCATGTATCAAGAGTGCCAGCCGCGTCACCGCTTCAATGCTGCCTGCCGTGCGTATCAAGGCGCGCGAATCTTTCACCCACGCTTCGTTGACGGTAACGCCAGTGAACTGGATGGGTGGAGCACCGGTGACGCTTCCCAAGAAACCAGGCGCCTGCCCACCTGAGGCGGTGGACGGGTTGGAGACAACCGAAACACTCACCAGGTGTGAATCCAACGGCTGGATATTGAGAAGCATCCCAACCACGGTCAGGTCCGCGTCCACGGTGACCAAGATTTCCTCGCCCGGCATGAGGCGCAGGCGGCGATCAATCAGGAGTGGCTGGGGCGGCAATTCAGCGGCATCGGTTTCGCCGGGGCGCGGTGCAGCGGAGCGCATGGTGACTTTGCCAGAAATCGGCGCGTCGCCACCAATCGCCATTGGCAGCCGGGAACTATTGCGAATTCGGATTCCGAACGTGAATGACTCATAGGGCCCGATCAGCGTGGAGGACGGTTTCACTTCCACCGTCAATGCGCGGAACGGGCGATCAATCATTTCAT
The DNA here is from genome assembly GCA_002737585.1 of Planctomycetaceae bacterium. Lineage (GTDB taxonomy): Bacteria > Planctomycetota > Phycisphaerae > Phycisphaerales > SM1A02 > UBA966. The sequence goes on from NSIA01000111.1 coordinate 4,116, forward strand.
CAAGCGTGGTTGGCAGGTGCTTTGCCAACGCTGTGTTGAGTACTTCGGCGCGGTCTGCAATTGACTTGGATAGTTGTGGCGCCACCAACTTCGGTTGCGCTAGAAGGTCAGACAGTCTGTCGAGTGCCAGCAACCCAAGGGAAGTGCCGATGTGCGTTTCTGCAATGGTGCGGAACTCGGTGATGGCTTCCGCGGTGCGCTTGGCGTCCGCGAGCGCGGATGCATAGGCATATTGCGCAAGGGCGTCGTTGGCGCGTAGTGGTTCGAGCGCTTTCAGCGCAACGTCTGCCTTGCCTTGCCGCCACGCCAGCATGGCATCAAAACGAGCCTTGCCCTGATCGCCCAGTGCGCCCGACTTCACCACATCGTCAAGAAGCTTGGGGACGGTGCTCAAGTCCTTGCCAAAGAGCAGCAATGTCACCGCGCGCTGCAGGAGGAATGACCCCACATCAGCCGTGCTACTTCCCTGCTGCTCGGCGCGCTTCACCTCTGCGTCGGTGCCGCGTAACGCGCGCTCCAGGAGTAAGTCAAATTTCTTGGTGTCGCCATCCTTCTGTGCAATCCCCAGCATGGCGATCGAAAGTGTTGACGGTAGCGGCGGGTATTCGCGCCCGAGGCGCTCGTTGGTGATGGATGGATCCATCAGCGAGATGACCCGTCGGTAGTCCTCAGTCAGGCGATTCATTCGCAGGTCAAGTTCGTGAGATGCTTCTTGGCGTTGCCCGCTACCCCAGAGTGCAGTGGCAAGATCGCCAGTGAAGGAGTAGACCAACTCGTTGCGGCGTTCGGCCTCTGCAACAGCGATCGCCATGCGCGCGGTGCGCTCGGCGGACTTGAATGCGCCACCATCAAGAAGCACGCTGAGCAGCGCGCTCCACGTGGAAAGGTCGCGGGGGTTGGCCTCTACAGCAATGCTGAGAAGTTCAATATCTGCGGCGGGATCAGCCACTCGCATGCGGAAGTAGCCCGCGGCAGCTTGCGCGGCAGTGGGGTAACTCGGATCAGCTTTCACCGCTTCGGCAAGCCAACGGGAGAACAATTCAGTGTTTCCGATGCGGCTTTCCAAGGAAGCCAACTGGTACGCCAGCCGCGCCGCGGCTGGTGCGCCCAACGCCGCACGATTTTGTGGCGCAAGTATCGCTTCGTAAGCACGAACGCGCGCATCGGCGGTTGGGTGCGCTTCAATGGCATCGGCAATACGTGACAGGCGCACGGCATCATCAAATGGATCAAGCTTGGCAAGTGCGGCGAGCGCTTCGCGGCGCGCGACCCGTGCTTCATCAGGCGTGCCACCCTCTACTTGGTCAGCGAGCAGCAGCACCATGTCCCACGCGGGGCGACGCTCTGGCGCCATGCGCGCGCATCGAAGAGCGAGCGCCAAGCCTGCCTCATAGCCTTCGTCAGAAATATCAGTATCGCGCGTGAAGGGGTATAGGTCCGCCAGCCAAGCTGCGGAGAGCATTTGCTTGATTCGGGTTTGAAAGTCCGGAGTGTTTGCCGAAGTTTGCGGTGCGGCGGCAGCGGGCGCA
>NSIA01000112.1 GCA_002737585.1 Planctomycetaceae bacterium
GCGAATGGAATACGGCACAGCGCTCCACACGGTGATCGCGGTCATGGCCCACACCGAAAGCATCTGCGCCATGCGATAGTTTGGGCTTGCCAAACAGCCAGGATTGACAGCAATGAAGAGCGCAGTCGGAATGGCAGCGCTCTGCGCAAACATCTTGACCTTGCCGGACCAGTCCGCTGCAAATGCAATGCCGCGCGCTTCAAGGACGCCGCGCAAACTGGTCACCAGCAACTCCCGCGCCAGCACTGCAACCACCATCCAACTTGCCACGCCGGTTGCGCAATTGATGGCGCCCGGTTCCGGTTCAATGCCGAAAGCCCGACTCCATTCTGGCTCCGCAAACTTGGGGCTTGCCAAATATACAAACGCGCCGAGCACCAGCACCTTGTCAACAAACGGGTCCATCACGCGGCCAAAGTCCGTCACCACGCCCCATTTGCGGGCGAGGTACCCGTCAAGAATGTCACTGAGTGCTGCGGCGATAAAGAGAATGAACGCCGCGTTTCCCCACCACTGCCGGCCCTCAGCTGATGTTGGCGATAGGGCCAAGGCAATGATGGCAAAGAATCCTGCCGCCATCACCAGGCGAACCACGGTGATCAGATTGGGCAGGATGCGGCGCACCTCATCAGACATGACGCGAGGGTAGCGGAGGAGCGTGGGCGGTGATGCGGGCGACACCCCCCACCCCTGCGCGGGTGTTCGGGCAAGACCTTGGCCCCAGTTCCCCCCACTTTCCCCGCTTATCCCGGTTGCGAACCGCCGCGTCCCCTTCTATTATCCGCCCTCCCCGCCCGGATTCCCGGGCGGGCTGCCCGGAGATTGAGGCCACCATCCATGAACGCGAACCTCTTCTACGCCGCCGCCGCCCTGGGTGCCGTCGTCCTGTATCTGATGATGGAGCCGCGCCCCGCGGCATTCCGAGCCGCCCTGACCGTCTGCGGACTTGCCGCGGTCGCGCTGATCATCAGCGCCGTCGCACGCAACGCGCCGGTTCCCGAAGCCGCTGGAACGGACCCATCATTCTGGGTGCATGTCATGGTGGCGTTGGTTGCCGTGGCAGGCGCAGCGCGCATGGTGACGCACCCTCGCCCGGTCTACGCAGCGCTGTATTTCGTACTAGTGATCTTGGCAGTGTCTGTGAATTTCTTGCTGTTACAGGCTGAATTCATGGCATTTGCGCTCCTGATTGTTTACGCAGGCGCCATTCTTATCACCTACCTCTTTGTACTGATGCTTGCGCAACAGTCCGGCGATCAGTCCATGCGCGGCGAAGAGTCTGCCTGGTACGACCGCACCCCGCGCGAACCAATCGCCGCACTGATCTTGGCGTTCATCATGCTCTCCGCAACAGGCGACGCGCTGTTCCGACGCGACAACTCAGTGCCATGGCTTGCCTCACCCGCCGTGGTAGCCCGCGCCAATATCCGCGCTTGGGAGCGCATGGAAGACATGCCGGAACTCCTCCTGCGCGAGTCTGCTGCGATCGCTGAAACAGCGGGCATTTCTGACATTGCCAAACTGGAGCGCGGCGCTGACGGACGCCTCATTTCCGTGGATCCTTCCGGAACCACCGCCAGCCTCACACTTCTCAGCACGAACGGCGATCGCCACCCCATCACGCTTGATGGCACCGCCGCACCAGCCAACTCCACTGCACTCGGCCACGCCTTGGTAGCGCAGTTTCCAGTCAGCCTGGAACTTGCAGGCGTGATTCTCCTCATGGCACTGTTCGGCGCCGTTGTCTTGGCGCGCCGACAGATGGCCATGGCAGAAGACGAACGCCGCGCAGCCGCCGGACTTCCCCGCATTGATGACGGCGGCTCCCTCAGCCGCGGAGGTGCAGCATGATCACTCTCGCTTCGATGGGTTCCGTGGCACCCATGACCCCCGCCATGCCGGCCAACATCCAAGTGACGTTGGCACTGGCCATCATCCTCTTTGCGATCGGCCTGGTCGGATTCTTGACGCGTCGCAACATGATCCTGATGTTCTTGTCY
>NSIA01000113.1 GCA_002737585.1 Planctomycetaceae bacterium
TCGCCGCTGCCGAGGCAGCACTTGCGCTCGGCCTGGTGGTGCTCCTGTATCGCCGCAAAGAAACCCTGAGCAGCGAAGCATGGGCAGAACTCAAGGAATGAGCACCGTCGCGATCATTGCGCTCGCATCCGCTTTCGTCACTCACGCCACGGCACACACACCAACGGCTTCCATGGAACCAGCACTTCTCACCACCCTCGCGCTCGCCCTCGGCGACGGCGCAATCGCAGCAGCCGATGGCCATGCCGTCGACGCCGCGCACGCCGTCCACTCAACGAGCGGCTACGCCGATGTCGGCCCGCTCCACTTCGTCAAGGCTGTCGCCAAYACTGACTTTGCGTGGCTCAAGTGGATGCTCCTTGCACCACTCGTTTCCGTGATTCTGTGTGGCGCCATGGCCATGTTCAAGGTCAAGGGACGTCTGCCAGCGCTGTTCACTGTCGCTGCGTTTGGACTATCCACCGCGATGGCAATCGCGCTGTACTTCCAGTTTGGACCCACCCTCTTTGCAACGCACGCGCCGCTCACGGTGCCGTTCATGGACTGGCTCTCGCTGACCTGGGGCCCGGGGCCGTTCCAATCATTCACTGCCAACCTCGGCTTCTACATCGACGGCATCAGCATGCTGTGGATGCTCTTTGTCACCGTACTTGCCACGCTCATTGCGCTGTACGCCAGTGAGTACATGGAGTCGGACCTCAAGGCCGGCTACGCGCGCTTCTTCTTTGCGGTCAGCCTCTTTGTTGCAAGCATGCTCATCCTGGTGATGAGCGACAACCTGGTCGGTCTGTACCTCGGTTGGGAAGGCGTCGGCCTGTGCTCGTACATGCTGATCGGTTACTACGCCACGCAGCCCGGCGCCACCGCCGCTGCCAAGAAGGCGTTCATCATGAACCGGATCGGTGACCTTGGCCTGGCATTGGCCATCTTCCTGATCTGGACCAACTACGGCACCGTGCAGTACGACAGCCTCTTCCAAGCGATTGCCGGCTCCACTTCCGAAGCCGTGCAAGGCGGTTGGTCAAAGGCCGCAATCCCGTTCCTCTTGCTCCTTGCCGTGTGCGGTAAGAGCGCGCAGGGACCACTCTTCACCTGGCTCCCGGACGCCATGTGGGGCCCCACCCCGGTATCCGCACTCATTCACGCAGCCACCATGGTGACCGCGGGCATCTACCTGCTCGCGCGCATGGCGCCGTTCTACACCGTGCAAGCCATCGGGCCAGAGTGGGCAGAGACGGCACTGCTGACGGTCGGTTGGATCGGCTGCTTCACCGCGTTCATCGGCGCAACTATTGCGTGCGGGCAATTTGATTACAAGCGCGTCTTCGCCTACTCAACGATCAGTTCCCTTGGATACATGGTCATGGGTCTTGGCGTTGGCACGGCCTTCGGCGGCGTGTACTACGTCTTCACGCACGCGTGGTTCAAGGCGCTCTTGTTCCTCACCGCCGGAGCAGTGATGCACGGCATGGCTGGTCAAGTTGACTTCCGAAAGTTGGGCGGGCTTCTCCGGGTGCCCGGCTTCCGACTCACCATGATCTGCATGTTGCTCGGCTGCCTCTGGCTTGCCACGGCGCCGTTCAGCGCAGCGGCTGAATCAAAGGACATCATTCTGCTGACGGCGCTCACCAGCCCTGTGCAGCAGGTGCAGTGGATGGGTTGGATTGGCGTCTTGACCGCAGGAATCACTGCGTATTACGCCTTCCGCGTGTGGTTCCGCTTGGCACTCGGCCCAGTGAAGATTGAACCGGGCGCGGATCAGCATGCTGATCATGGTCACGACGACCATGCTGGTCATGCCCATGGATCCCACGCACACGACAACACCTCAAAGACTATTGCCGACGGACATGCAGGACACAGTGCCGCACACGGCGGCGGCTTCCACCCGCACGCTCCAGGCTTCCGCATCTCGCTGGTCCTCACGCTGCTCGCCATCGGCTCAGTCTTGGCAGGACTTCCCAGTTACCTGGAACACTCCCAGGGCTTCAACTGGATTCAACGGTTCGTGCAGAACTCTAGCGCTTTCATGCGCGCCGGCAACGGTGAGGAACACGCACAGATTCTCGGCGGCGACGCACACAGCAGACTCTTCATCATCGCTACCACCGTGGTGGTTGCAGGCTTCCTGCTCGCGTGGATCTTGCACGCCAAGAACCGTGCGCTGGGCGACCGGCTCCGCGCGTCCATGCTGAACACCACCGGCCTCAAGTGGATTCCGCTGGGCAGCGAACACGGCTGGTATGTGGATCAGATCTACAACGCCATCATCGGCATCCCTGCGTGGCTGGGCGCACAGCTCTTGGCCTTCACTGATCGATTCGTCATCGACGGCGTAATCGTTGCCGCCATCGGTCGCTTCCCCGGCTTTGTTGCTCGGGTGTTCCAGCCGCTCTACACCGGCACGGTGCAGAGCTACGCGCTCACTATGGCGGGCGGAATCGGGCTGATCGTTGCATGGGTTGTTTGGGTCTGGCTCTCGGGAGGTGCCTCGTGACACTCGCCGTCCTTCTGATCGTCCTGCCACTCATCGGCGCCGTCCTCTGCCTTGGCGTGAGCGAACGCGCCGCCAAGACAGTCGGCCTCATCGCCAGCCTGGTGGTCTTGGCAGCAGCAACGCTGCTTGCATTTGAGTTCCCAGCGTGGACCACCGGCACCTTCTGGCCAAACGAAGAGGGTTGGAAACTCTTCACGGCCTTCGGTGTTGAATTCCGGCTCGGCACCGACGCCGTGGGCATGCTCCTCATCATCCTGACCGCGGTGTTGATCCCGTGCAGCATGCTGGTGAGCTTCTCCGCCATCACGCAGCGGCAGCGCGGCTTCTACGCACAGTTCTTGTTCATGGAATCGGCCGTCATGCTCGCCTTCCTGGCGCGCGACGTGATCCTCTTCTATATCGGTTACGAATTCACGCTGGTCCCGCTGTTCCTGATTGTTGCCATCTGGGGCGGGCAAGACCGTCGTCCGGCGGCAATCAAGTTGTGGGTCTACAGCTTTGTGGGATCAGTGATCTCCCTGGTTGGATTCATCTACCTGGCCGCTGGCCACGCCACTGATACCGGCACACCAATCAACTTCAGTGTGCAGACCTTGGTGGAGTACGGACAGACGCTCCCTGCTAGCACGCAGTGGTGGGTCTTCCTTGCCATCATGGGCGGATTCGCGGTCAAGGTGCCGTTCGTTCCGGTGCATTCCTGGCTGCCATTGGCGCACGGTGAAGCTCCCACGGCTGGATCCGTGGTGCTTGCAGGCGTTGTCATCAAGATCGGCCAATACGGCGCGCTGCGGTTTGCGTTCCCCATGGCTCCCGAAGGCGCCTTGGCGCTGGCACCCTTCTTTGCCGCGCTCGCACTGATTGGCATCCTGGGCATGAGCTTGGTGTGCTGGGTACAGAACGACGTGAAGCGCTTGGTTGCTTACAGCTCCATCGCACACATGGGTCTGGCGCTGCTTGCCATGTTTGCCTTCAACGTGGTGGGCATGGAAGGCGGAATCTTGTACATGGTGAACCACGGTCTCTCGACGGCCGGCATGTTTATGTGCATCGGCATCATGTATGAGCGCTACCACACCAAGGACATGGAAGTAGTTGGTGGACTCATGCAGCGCATGCCGGTGTGGAGCGTGTTCATGGTGTTCTTTGCCATGGCGTCGCTTGCACTTCCAGGCCTCAATGGATTCGTCAGCGAGTTCTTGTGCTTGATGGGTATCTACACCGCTGATGCTGGCATGAAGACCGGATTCCCAGGAATCCTTGGCCCAACCTACGCATTCTTGGCTGCGCTGGCCTTGATTCTGGGCGCGCTCTACGTCTTGCGCATGCTGCAGAAGTTTGTCTTTGGACCGCTCCGCGAGCCAAGCCATGGGCACGGTGGACATGATTCGCACAGCGCACACGGTCACGGCAATCACGCAGCGCACGCCATCCAGGACGTGAACTTCCGTGAGATCTTGGCCATGGCTCCACTTGCGATCGCCTGCATCGTGATCGGCGTGTGGCCAAAGCCCATCTTGAATGTCATCGAACCGTGTGCTGCCAACGCGGTTGCCCCCTACGTCAAGCTCATCGAGCGCGACCTTGCCAATCCCCCACGCGCCACCGCGGATGACAGCGCCACCAAGACCACCGCTGCGCCTGCCGCTGACAAGGGAGCCATCCAGTGAACACCATGACCCCCGCCATTCTGGCCGCATCTACCAATCTCGGCCCCAAGTTCATGCTGATCGCACCGGAGGCGGTGCTCTTTGCTGGCGCTGTTCTGTGCGCTGTCATGGGACTTTCGCATGCCCGCGCCGTCCGCGCCATGGTTCCGTGGATTGCAGTGGTGGCATTGATTGCAACGTTCGTCACCATGCTGAAGATGTGGACCCCCGAAGCCGCCACAGCCGCGCAGTTACCGATGCCGATGCTCGGCAAGTACATCATCGCACTGTTGTGCGTGGTAGGCGTTGGTCACGTGCTTGCTTCGATCGGTAGCGTTGATCGCGCCGTGGAGCGACAAGTTGCCTCCGGTACCGGCGCGTTTGACCCCGTGCGCGTCATTCAAGGCGAGTTCTACGCATTCATCTTGCTGTCACTGTGCGGCGGCATGTTGCTCTGCCACGCCACTGACTTGGTGTGGCTGTTCTTGGCATTTGAACTGTGCTCACTTCCCACGTACGTCTTGGTAGCCATCGGCCGCGGTGCAGACCGCAGTATGGAAGCGGCCATCAAGTACTTCTTCCTGGGCGCCATGAGTACGGCCACCCTGCTGCTCGGCTTTGCGTTCTTGTATGGAGCCACTGGCACGCTTGAACTCAGCGCCATGCGCGAGTCATTCCAAATGCAGGCGCAAACTGGCGGCATTGGCAGCGTGGCGATCGTTGGCATGCTGCTGGCCGTGATTGGCATCTGCTTCAAGTTGGCCGCGGTTCCCATGCACTTCTACGCGCCCGATGTCTATGAAGGCGCCTCCAGCCCGGTGGCTGCGTTCATCAGTTTCGTGCCGAAAGTACAAGGGTTTGTCACCCTCATCGTCCTGCTTGGCACGGTCGGTTGGAGCGCCAACGGCGACAGCAGCATTCCGCCAGTCATCGCCGCGGTGCTGTGGATGATTGCGGTCCTCACCATGACGCTTGGCAACATCGGTGCGCTCTTGCAGCGCTCGGCCAAGCGCATGCTGGCGTACAGCTCCATCGCCAATTCCGGYTACATGCTGGTTGGCATTCTGGCGGGACCAACCATCGGTATTGATGCCACGCTTCTCTATCTTTTGACTTACGGCGTGGCCAATCTGGCAACCTTCGGTTCGTTGGCTGCTATTGAACGCAATGGGCATGAAGTGGATTCCATTGATGACCTGGCCGGTCTGCGCGTGCGTGCGCCGATGGTTGCCGCGGCCCTGGCAATTGGCGCCTTGAGCCTGACCGGCATCCCGCCCCTCCTTGGGTTCTGGGGAAAGCTTGACCTCTTCGTGTCCAGCGCCGAGAGCCAACAGCGCACCTTGCTGGTGATCATGGCGCTCAACAGCGGCGTGGCTGCGTTCTACTACCTGCGATTAGTAGCGATGCCGTTCGTGCAAGAGCCAACGCCACGAACGCAGGGCGTCTCGCCCGTTCAGTCCGTCTGGCCGCGGCTCAGCGCGCTGATCTTTGCGGCGGGGTGCATTGCCCTGCCATTCTTTGCTAATCAACTGAAGGGCGAGGCCGCCGCCGCGGCGCGCACGGACCTTGATAAGCAGGCGACCGTGGCACAATCGGTCGAGAAGTAAGTAACGCTTTCAGCACCCCCAGAATCGGCAGATCTCGGTGTTCTGTTGCTGTGCCGGTTGTGCGTAAATCACGTGGATCTCTGCACGAATCGCCCCCATGCCGTCGGGTGCAATTTTCGCTATCATCTCCCCTCCTCCTGCAGCAATGCAGACGGACACGCGACCGTAGCTCAATTGGATAGAGCATCGGTCTACGAAACCGAAGGTTGGAGGTTCGAGCCCTCCCGGTCGCGTTCGAAACGCCCTTGGC
>NSIA01000114.1 GCA_002737585.1 Planctomycetaceae bacterium
CGGTTGACGTTTTTTGGGGCGAGGCCGATGCGGTGTTTGGCTGGTTGATGGAGAAGTATCCAGTTTCAAAGGTCTTGTCGTATCAGGAATCGGGCATTCAGAAAACCTTCACTCGTGACCAGACCATGCGGAAGATGTTCGCGGCGCGGCGCGTGCCCTGGACGGAATTTGGGCGCAACGGAGTGATCAGAGGCATCAAAGATCGAGTGGGTTGGGACAAGCGATGGTTTGAGGTCATGAGTCAGCCAGTGATTGTGAATCACTACCAACAGGCGCCAGACTCGCAGCGAGAGGTCTTGTCTCATCCGTTCGCGCCGCCGGCGGAAATGATCCAGAATTGGAACACACCGACGGCGGGCATGCAGGTTGGAGGCGAGACATTGGCGCAGCAGTATCTCCAAGGATTCCTGACCGAGCGCCACAAGAACTACCACTTTCACATTTCCAAGCCGCTACTCAGCAGGAAGTCTTGCAGCCGATTGTCGGTGTATCTCGCCTGGGGAAATCTGTCCATTAAACAGGTGTATCAAGCGGCAAAGTCACGGCCAAAGGAGCAGATAAATCGTAAGGCGATGGCTGGTTTCTTGTCACGCATAAAGTGGCACGACCACTTCGTGCAAAAGTTTGAGCAGGAATGCACCTACGAGTTTCGCGCAGTGAACCGGGCATTTGAAGATTTAGGTGCGCAGAACAACGCGCAACTACTACGCGCTTGGCAGGATGGCAACACCGGGTATCCCATGGTGGACGCAAACATGCGTGCGCTCGCCGCTACGGGTTGGATCAACTTTCGAATGCGCGCCATGCTGGTGAGTTTTTTAACCCACCACTTGAATGTTGACTGGCGCCAGGGGGTTTACCACCTGGCCAAATACTTTCTGGACTACGAGCCTGGAATTCACTACACGCAATTTCAGATGCAAGCGGGCACTACGGGAGCAAATACCGTTCGCGTGTACAACCCAGTGAAGAACGGTATTGAGCACGACGGTGACGGCGAATTTGTGCGATTGTGGGTGCCGGAGTTGGCGGCTTTGCGCAATCATTTGATTCATGAGCCTTGGAACATGTCGGATATGGAGCGTTTGATGTACGGCGTGGAACTGGGCAAGGACTATCCATTTCCCGTAGTTGAGATGCAGGGCAGAAAAAATCCCATGGTGATGCAGATATACGAGCGTAAAAAGACGGAATTTGCCAAGGTGGAAAAGGTGCGGGTGCTGAAGAAGCACAGCAGACCGGCCCGCAATTGACTAATTTGCCATTTATCCCCATGCGATTCGAAGTATCGGAGTTTCTCAGAAGTCCATCGCCTACTGTTCCCTACTCGTTTGGCATGGTGTGAATCAAACGGCGTTTATCAATCGTTCTACAAGAGGAGTACTCACACGTCATGGCGCTCATTCACAAACCAGGAACAACTTGGAACGAGGTTTATCAGCGGGCGCGCATGGCGGCTCCGGAGGCATTTGATGCTCACCGAATTGCGAATTTGATCGGCGGAGAGTGGACCTTTGTTGGCGAAACAAAACCCCATCCTCTTGCTATTGACGGAAGCTTCATACCAGGACCGCCGCGCATCAGTCGCGAGATCGCGATCACCGCGGTGGAACAGGCGGCGCGGCAAGACGCCGAGTGGTCAAAGGTTCCCCTTGAGGTCAGGAAACAACGAGTGCAGCAAGCACTCGCACTGTTGCGTGAGCATCGCGAAACCATCGCCCTGTTGTTGATGTGGGAAATTGGCAAGCCTTGGCGCCTTGCTTGCGCAGACTTTGACCGCTGCGTTGACGGAATTGATTGGTATCTATCCAACATTGACCGGCAGATGCAGGGGCGCACTCCTTTGCATGGACCTGTTTCAAACATTGCTTCTTGGAACTACCCGCTCAGCGTGCTGGTGCACGCTGAATTGGCGCAGTTGTTGGCGGGCAATGCCGTCATGGCAAAGACCCCATCACAGGGTGGATTCCATGCCCTGACACTTTCGCACGCTTTGATGGCGCGCGCTGGTCTGCCTGTGACTCTTCTTTCAGGCATTGGCGGCGACCTCAGTGATGCGCTCATCTCCTCGCCACAGCTTGGCGCTCTTGCCTTTGTCGGTGGCCGTTCCAACGGTCGCAAAGCGGCAAGCACCTTGGCTGACCTTCGCCGCAGACACATTCTTGAGCAGGAGGGTCTCAACACCTGGGGCATCTGGAATTTCTCACAATGGCCACTGCTTGCAGGTCACCTGAAAAAGGGCTTTGAGTATGCCAAGCAACGATGCACCGCGTATCCGCGCTACGTTGTGCAGCGTCGGTTGTTGCCGGATTTTCTCACCATGTACAACGGCGTCATTGGATCACTGCAATTTGGTAACCCATTCGCGGTGGAATCAGCCACGGACCCACTGCCAAATTTGGACTTTGGTCCGGTTATCTCGCAATCAAAGGCCAACGATCTCCGCGCCCGTTACGACGAATCCATCAGCGCTGGCGGCATTCCCCTGATCCACGGCGATCTTCGCACCGGACGTTTCATCGACGGGCAGGATCAATCGGCGTACGTCGCTCCGGCTTGCGTGCTGAATCCTCCAACTTCTTGGGCATTTCACCACAGTGAGCCGTTTGGTCCAATCGATTCGATTGTGATTGTGGACACCGAATCAGAGCTGCTTTCGGCGATGAATGTTTCAAACGGCGCGTTGGTCGCTTCGATTGCCACTGACGACCCCGCATTTGCCGAGCGGCTTCGATCCGATGTGCAGTCATTCAAGTTTGGGGTGAACATGCCGCGCAGTCGTGGTGACCGCGAAGAGGTGTTTGGCGGACGAGGCGCCTCATGGCGTGGCGCGTTTGTTGGTGGCGATTTGCTCATCCATGCGTTCACCGATGGCGAGCATTCGCTCTACGGAAACTTCCCGAACGGATCGTTGTATCCACCCAACGCCTGAATATCTCCAGCATGCACTGCCAGTCAACTTGCCAACACAGCGGCAGAAGACCCCGTGCTTGCAATGGAACTATTGAGCAGCGCGTGGAGACTCCCTGATGCATCAGCAACTCATCGCATCCATTTTCGCCGTGGCGCTTCTTTCACTTGCAGCATCCACGATCGCCCTCTTCACCCGACCACGCGAGGCATACCGCGGGTTCTGGCTCATGCTCGGTTTATGGGGCGTTCTTGATGGTGTGATTGTGTGGCCATCGCTGTTGCAAGAGCCAATGGCGCTGGCTGACCTGCGTGTGGTGCTTGGCATCAATCTGCTTCTGCAATGCATTTACTTACCCACTGGAATAATCATGGCCACGCGCGCCAAGCCACTCGTGAAGGGATTTGGCTTTGGCATATTGGTGTCAGCGATTCCGCTTGGCATCATTGACGCCATCTTTTATTTGCGCGCCAGCGCACAATAGAAGACATCAAATTTGCCGATGCGCACCTCAAAAAGAAGAGTGCACGGGTTGAACCCGTGCACTCTTGAATGCAAGTCACTTGCAGACGCGTGAAATCAGCGGCGTCGACGGCCAGTCAAAGCTCCGCACATTCCAATCAGCGAAAGCATGCCAGGAGCCGGAACAAGGGTAATAAATCCACGGATCTCTCCACCTGGATATGTGGTGGAGTGGAGGTTCAGATAGGCCTTGCCGATAGACATTGCGGACAGCAGGTCGGTTTCGGCCGATGCCGCGGTGCCACCATGCGCCGCGGTATATGAAGCACCATAAGTTGCTGAAGACAACATGTTAATCGTTGAGGTGTAAGAACCAGACTGGAGCCCAGTTGTCCAACTAGTAAGCCCTGACGCAACTCCCGCTGTTCCAGTTCCAGCGACTGCAGTGTCCGCGTGGATATGAGCAACAGTGGTGGTGCCCAATAGACCACTAAAATTAACCGATATAGTTAATAAGTGGGTGACCGTATCGAAATCAAACGTTGCACTACCGGTTGCGGGAGACGAGTTTGGCGGCGATTCGGAGGGACCACTCAAAGTCGCTGCATATTGAACTATTGCGCCTTGTGCGGCAGATGCAGTCAATGTAACTACCGCCACGGTGGCGAGATTCATAAGGGTCTTCATTTCAAATTTCCTGTCTTCCTGGATAAAGAACTGAGAATTAGAGATCTCAAACATAGAGATTTCTTAGGGAGCGCAGATGTAACTACTGCAGGGACAAGGATTACCCGCAGGCAGTCAATTTCAAGCAACACGGTGTCATTTTTTGCAATATTGCCATCTGCACTCTCACAATTGCCCCAAAACCAACTTTTTATGCTCTTGGATTTTAGATGTCGCCGAAAATATTGAAAATAGCCGCTCGCAGTGCGATACGAACAAACAGGCAAAGAACACCCTGCGCATCTTGAGAACAGCGATTACTTGCTCAAACTCCACGACAGCCGGACTTCGGCACCTGTGGCCGCTTCGTCGTTGATCGCTTTCGAAAGCGTTGCCGCCGAGCCCACGCGGAGCCCAGACAACTCAACCACCTCCGCGCTCAGGCGATCCGCATTGGTGCCTGATGGCCAGACGGCATGCAGCCGCAGCGAGGCGGTCGCGGGATCGGCGCCCTGGCGTGGCTCGATCGTGCCGAGCAGGATCATCTGCTGACCAA
>NSIA01000115.1 GCA_002737585.1 Planctomycetaceae bacterium
ACCACTGAGCCGAGAAGCCCAAGCAGCAGCATGCTGCGTCGGCGCGACGTTGCCAATACTCCACGCCGGCGCACATCCCGCGGGAGGAAGTCGACAATGAACTCGGCCGAGACAGTGCTCACGCAGCAGCTCCTGCAGCAGTAGTGCGAGTGGAAGATTCACTGCGGGTCAGCAACTTTGGCTCGGGATCAAGAGTGATGATGCCGCTTGCGCTCGTTCGTGGAACTGTGCGGTTATCGAATGCGGTACGGTTGCTGCGCTGGGGGACAACCTCAGCAGGAGCACGCACGTTGCGCAGGAGGGCGGGCAATTCACTGCAAGCTGCACCGATCGCAGCGACCCATGCGTTGCCATGAACGCACGCTTCCGGATCACGGATCATGCGAATGGGCATCGCCAGCGAAGAGCGAACTCCGCAGACGCTTTCAATGGTTGCAGCCGCTTGTGGATCGGTCGCAGCAGGTCCGGTGAGAACAATTTCCTTTGGATACCAACCGCCGGCGCTGTGTCCAACATGACGCAGGCAGCGCAGGGTTTCCTCAGCAAGCGCGCACCAACGCCACGCGGTTCCCTGGTCATCGGCTCCGTCGGAACCCATGCTGATGGGGCCAGTCTCATTCCCATACAGCGTTCGACCGGTATGAGTGCGGCGATGAATGGTCATGCCAATTGGAGCCCAGTCACCACGGATCGCACGCATAAATGAAAGTGCGCCATCGCGAAGCAGAACCAGTGTGGCAATACGATCTTCTAGGTGCAGCATCGCAAAGTCGCGCGACTCTGCAGGATCAGCGCACTCACTGGTGCGCTGCCGAGTGATAGTCCGTAGCGCAGCCAGCGCGGCGTGTTCAATGCGAAACGCCGAGGTGGCATTGGTAGACACCACCGCTGAAGCCGCATTCACGGTTTGCCGTGGAATGGCCATCATCAGCACTTCATTGCTGCCGCCAGCGGTGCCGCCAAGGCGCAGATGACCGATCACCGAGCTGTCTCCGTCAATGCCAAATCGATCAATCGCTTCAAATCGAACGCTTTCCGTCAATTCCTGGTCGGTCATGGCGGGAAGGCGCGCAATGTCGGTCTGAAACAACTCGGCGGGGAGCGTGGCAGTGACGCGCTGGCCGGAGAATCCCAGTCCAACAATCGTTTCATGGATTCGCTGCGTCATTGCCGCTGAATCCAGGCGGAGCCCGTTGCCCTCAAAGATTGAGCCAGCGATCTCAGCGGCCGCGGTGCACTGGTACTCAGTACCTGCGGCGGCGAGTTGCAAGAGGCGCATACTGGATCGACCGAAGTCAGCGGCGATCGGGGCAGCGGATCGATTCCGTTGCATCCAGCTGCCGCGGCCCTTGTTAAACATTGGTAATCCAAACATCGTGGTGCCTCCTGTTACTCGTTCGTATCGGAAAAGAGGCGCCGGCACTTCTGCCGACGCCTCTTGATTTCTTACAATCGGCGTTTGAATGTCCGATTACTGCTCAGGGCTGAACTTGCGGGTCGTGGCACTCCACGTCCAACCCTTGCTGGCGTCAACCTGATTGGACAGGTCTTGGGCCGAGCAATAGCCGGCGGTCACCAGCGGTGCGAGTGTCGTAGCTGTGTAAGCGGTGCCGTCCGTGAGGGTGATACTGGCTCCAGCTGGCTGGAACTGGTTGAGTCGCGTCACCATGGTGGTGATCTGACCACCGCGTGCATCAGCGGCTTCCAGGTTGGCATCATCGAGAGCGCCAGTCACTGATGGAACGACCAGCGCTGCCAGCACGCCGATGATCACTACAACGATAAGGATTTCGATAAGCGTAAAGCCCTTGCGGAGCGTGTTCATCTTCTTGCTGTTTGTGTTGTTCGTCATGGTGAGAACTCCTTGGTTTGCTAGCTGGATCGATCTTTCAGTGATCCGCACTCAAGCAACTCTGCCTGAATCGGTCACACCAACACTCTCGGAAACAAAGGGGGGGTGCTGCAATCAATGCACGCGGAAAACATGAAATTTCCTTAATCGCAAGGTCCGAAAGCCCGATTGGGCTTTGCAGAGGCGGATTTGTATTAGAAGTTCTTACCGCGGAGATCAGTACTTATGACCAATCAACCAACACAATCCACGCCAGTACCCATGCCAGTACCCATGCCAGTACCTAAGCCAAACCCCACTGGCTGGCAGGTCTCCATGCGACGCCCGCGCGGGTTCACACTACTTGAAGCACTCATCGCTTCCATCATTGTTTCGATGGTGGCTGCCACTGCATCCATGTCGGTAGCAGTCGGTTCATCGATCGAACAACAGAATCGACTCTCTGTACTGGCGATGCAGGCCGCTGAACTACAAATGAGTTCGGTCCTTGAGCAGTCATATGAAACCATGAACACGTTGGCTGGCACCGAAGCGGTTGGCCAGTTGCTGGCGCCGAAGCGCCCTGGTGCAACGGCACGCGAGCCCTTACCAGCAACATTTTCAGAGCTTTCACGCGTGACCACGAYTGTCACCGAGAATCGCMCCCTTACCCAGTACAACAACTACACAGTGTCCGGGAAGCGAATTGATGTCACCGTGATTGGGCCAAATGGATTGACACTTGCACGTTTGGTGCGATTCCGTGGGGCGGATCCAACAACATGATTCAGCAACAGACCCGTTGCAGTACTCGGCGCATGGGCTTCACATTGGTGGAGCTCTTGGTATCGATTACTGTTACGGCGATCATTGCAGCCTCAGTTGCTGCGACGGTGTCAGCGGTGGCAGTGGGAATGCAAGGTCAGGATGATGCAGCGCAAGAGGTAGCGCGCCTTGCGCGTGGTCAAGCGCGCATTGCCGACCACCTGTTCCGGGCGCGAATGATTCTTTCGCAGTCAACCACCGTGGCAACGCTGTGGCTTCCTTCTGAGACGTTTGACGGCTCACCAACCAACGCCACCGAGTACGACACGATCCACGGCAACGAACTGCGCTGGTATGTGGTGGACCGAAACAACCGCGTTATCAGTATGCAGCGGGTCAGTAACACACTCAACCGCACGGTGTATCCACTGGCCACGGATTGGTCAGCCCTGCGAACGACGCTTGCGGCGTCCGGGTCGCTGGTGACCACCACTGTCCTGGAGGGTGTTATCGAGGCCGCATTTCGCTTTACTTCCTTTAATCCGTGCGCAGACCGGCGATTGGTATTGGACATTGAACTTGATGACGACCACGGCGGAATGAACTTTGAGGTTGGTGGAATCATCGACGCGCTGCAGCGGCATTCGGACTGTCAGTGACCACTCCATGAACCACCACGCTTTCCAACCTCCATTTCCGCGCCGTCGCCGCGATCGCTCGGTGGGGGCTCAGTGCAACACCGGGAAGGGGATGGGACGCGGTGCCGCGCTCATGTTGGCGCTGTTTGCAATGATGGTGGTTGGAACCACCACGCTTTCCTACGTGGCAAGCCGTGAAACATCCTCGTCCATTGCGGCGAACGCACAACTTGCAGCGGATGCACGCACGCTTGCCTCATCTGGCATGTCCATTGCCAAGGGCATTCTCCGCTCCAGCGAGACCATCTGGCGTCGTAATCATGTTGGCGGCGTGCTGCTCAACAACTATTCGCTTGATGGTGGCACAGTCACCGTTCGCTTGGTGGACATTGTGAAGCGCGCCAATCCAGCCAATGGCGGCAACATCTTCCCTGACGATGCCACCACCGAAGTGGAGGTCACCGTCAGCAGTACGCGCGGGGGCGCCACTTGGAACTCGGTAGCAAATATGAGCATTCCCAGTGTGGTGAAGGGTGAATACGCCATCTTTGCCAACAAGATCATGATTGTGGATGGCTCAAACAATTTCATTGGTCGTTGGCCAAATGCGCCGATGAGCGCACAAAAACTGCGCGTCAATATTGGCACGCAGGCCGACCTTGCCTTCTTGAGCAATATCTACCCCTGGTTCGGAAGCGGCGTCTGGCTGCAGGGCGGTTGCCGCTTTGAGTCAGAGGTGGCGGGTTCAACGCCGTCAGATCCGGATTCCATGAAGGCCACATGGATTTACTACCCGTACTCCGCCACCGGTCTCATCGTGCAGGGCGCACAGGCCGGTGCCGTTGCCGCCAAGCGCATGGATCCACTCGATTCCATTCGCATGGTCAATCCCCCAGCTGCTCCGTCAGTTGGCGGTACCTACACCAACTACACCAACAACTACATCTTGACCGGCGGCAGTTACAGCCTGAACCCATTCCGAGTTCGCGCCGTGTTCCTTCCGCAGTTGTTCACCAAGAACTTTGAAGTGCGCGGTGGCGCCACGGTCACTTTGAATACCGGGACCTATGAGGTGTACGGTTCATGGGTTCTGCGCGATTCGCGCATCATCATCAATGGCGACGTGAAATTCGTGATCAATCCGAACTTGGCATTGACGGGTTTGGACTGGCAGAATTCTTCGGTAGAGATCAACCCGAACAGCACCTTTGAAATCTACAACGGGTATTCAATGGATGTGCGAAACTGCTGGATTGGACCGCGCAAGCAGTACATTTGCAATAATGTTGCCATTGATGGCGACCCGCACAGGAAGAATTGGTTCGCGCAGTTCACTTCCAATGACTGCTATCCGGTAGCACCAACTTCACCGCAGTACATGGAGCCGTGGCGTGTTCGCGTGTATCCAATGCGGCAGTTCCTTTCCAGCTTCTTCCTCTGGGACATCCGCGATACTTCGATTGTTGGATCACTGTTCCTACCAACGAATCCGATCCGTCTCTTTGGGCGTACGCAGGTGTACGGGCGTGTAGCGGCGAATCACTTGTTGATTTACGACACTGCCAGTTTCTTCTATGACCATGCGTTGGACCTGGTGACTGGATTTACCGAGGGCCGTGCGCCTTCGCGCGGTGGCGATCCGGAGGACATGTTCCCTTCGCGCATCGTGTCGTATGGATTTAATGCGGAGGCAGCTCGATGATGAATCGCGGCCTTCGCGCCTTTACGATCATTGAGATGCTCATCACGGCGGCCATCGTGAGCGTGATGGCGGGCTTGGCGATTGACATGTTTGGTGGCAGCCGCTTTGAGCGTGTGGACGCTGGCGTTCGTCTACTTGAGGCGGATCTTGGGTATGCACGCAGCGTTGCACTCTCCACTCCTGCTGATCCGGTGTTGCTGCGTATCGCTGCGAATGGGAGCAGTTACCACCTTGCACACACGAGTGCGCCAGACACTGCACTGACCGGGCCCAATGGTCCTCTGCGCACCACGTTTGGCAGCGGCAGGGCAGAGGTAGCCGCTGGACTGTTGATTACTTCGAGTGCCTCGCGGGACATCACCTTTGGTCCGTTTGGCGGCGTGATGGACCCCGTTCCGACGGTCTTTGTGTCCACTTCCGACGGTCCAGAGCGGGCGCGCATAGTTCTCGACCCCTTTACCGGGGACTTGACGGTTACTTATCAGTCACCTTGATGATCGACAAGAGTTCGGACCCCATGAAGGCCGATCACCTCTGAAGAGGCGCCTGATTCCAGGTCAGAGCGTCGGCGTGATGTTTCGCTAGATGGAGCGCACTTATGGCAACACCGAACGACAACACCTCAGCAGTATCTCCCTTCGCGCGATCGGCGTGGTGTGCGGCAATCGGCACCACACTTGCGGTTGCATCTATTGCGCGCGCGCAGTCTTCGGCATCCGGAGCAGGTGGAAGCGCGCCCAGCACTGCGCCCAGTGCGACGCCCAGCACGGCGCCCGCGAAAGCTCCAACCGTTGCACCGGTGAGTTCAATATCTGTTAAAGGCGCGGCCGCTGCGGGCCCCGCAAGTACAACGCAATCGGCACCCGCTCCTGCACCGACCGATGATCCGGGCGCTGACCCGACTGCAGAACTCAAACCAACTGTGTGGGGCGTTCCCGGTCCAAACGCAGCGCAGGGCGGGGTTTCGACTCCGCTCACTGGGCCGGGTGGAAGGCCACCATCACCAACGATGGAGCCATCATCGACGCTCGGCGCGCCGGCCGGTCCTGGCGCTGCTGCGCCCGCCAGTCGCAAGCCCGACGCGAAAGTGGATGTCACCAGCGAAGGCCGATTCTCACTGAGCGCGCAAGCCATTGATGTTTCCAAGCTCTTGGAACTGATTTCCATCAAAGCTCGCCAGAACATCGTCGCCAGCGACAAAGTGCGTGGCGTAGTCACAGTGAACTTGTATGACGTGCCGCTTGAAGATGCGCTCAACGCCATCTTGAATGTCAACGGTCTGGCCTGGCGCCGCGAAGGCGACTTCATTTATGTCAAGACGCAAGGCGAAGTTGATGCCGAGCGCAATCGCGTTGCCCGCGTCTTTACGTTGCAATTCTTGTCCGCCGACGATGCGATTGCGTTCGTGAAGCCAATCTTGACTGAAGGCGGCTCTGCTGTCGCACTGGGAAAAGTTGAGCCTGGCTATCAACCCACGCTTGAAAATGGCGGTGCGGACAGCTTTGCGTTCTCCGCCAAGGTCATGGTGAATGACTTTGCAGAGAACATAGCACAGGTACAGACGCTGATTGCGGAACTGGATACGCCGCCGAAGCAGGTGCGCGTTGAGGCCACCATTCTTACTGTGAACCTCACTGATGACACGGCCTTTGGCATGGACATCTCCGTGGTTGGCAACATTGATTTCTCCAGCGTCACTTCGCCGCTCTTGGCGTTTGATGATGTGAAGGACGGTTTGTTGAAGCCGTCAACTCCGTCGACTGCTTCGCAGGCGTCCCTGTATCCATCAGCCACGGGCGCACCACCGCCGACCGGCAAGGTGGGCATCATGACCAATGATGTAGCCATCTTCTTACAGATGCTTGATCAAGTGGTGGACACCACGGTGCTCGCGCGGCCCACGGTCACGGTGCTGAACCGGCAGCGTGCGCAGGTGCTCATTGGTGAGCGCATCGCGTACCTCTCCACCACGCAGACGCAAACAAGTACCACGCAGGAAGTGAAGTACTTGGATGTCGGTGTGAAACTGATTTTCCGACCATTCGTTTCACCGGATGGCATGGTGCGCCTTGAACTTGCACCGCAGGTCAGTACCGCTCGTATCAAGGACATTGATGCCGCAGGCGGCGGTAAGGCAACCGTTCCCGATGAAATCTCCCAAGAGCTGCGGACCAATGTTCGCGTAAAGAGCGGACAGACGATCATTCTGGGCGGACTCTTCAAGGAACAGTCACAGGTAACTAACCGGCAGATTCCCGGCTTGGGCGACCTGATTCCGGGTGCATTCAGCGGCGCTTCAAGCCAGATGGTGAAGCAAGAGATCATCTTCTTGATTACCCCAACAGTGGTGGAAGACGCCCAGGACTACAAGGCCGGCGATATGGCGCTTCGAACATCAGAAGCAGCGCGCGTTGGTGGCCGTGCTGGCTTGTTGCCATTCTCTGAATCACACTTGGCGGGCAATTACCAGTTGCAAGCACTTGAGGCGTGGAAGGAAGGCGATCGATCCACTGCGCTTTACTATGTGGATCAGGCGCTGCGAACGCAGAAGAATTCGCCTTCCATGATTGCGCTGCGCGAATCCATTCGTACCGATCACAAGGACCAGTACCGCACTGAGCTTGATGCGATTGACTTGCTTGATCCGACGCAGCGCCAGCCATTCAATGGCGTGCCGCTGTCTGACACCTTCAAGTACTCCAAGGGTTGGGTCACTCCGCCCAAGCAAGAAGACTTGAAGAAGGACATTCCGCCAACTGTAGATGACGACTACTCGCCGTTTGACCCACTTCCACTACCGGATCTTGAGGCGCCGCCGTTGCCCCCCGAATCTGGTCGTGAGAAGACTGCGCGCCCAACTCAGGAGCCGAACCATTGAGCCGTCCATTCATTCAGTGCCTATTGGCAGGATCGCTTGCCGCTACCACGCTGTTTGCAGTGGGTTGCGGTGCGCCGCGTTCGCAGCAGGTTCGTACCGAAGCACGTGGCCGTTATGACCGTGCCGGAGCGCAGATTGCATACGACCAATCACGTCAAGCGTTCCAATCGGGCCAGTTTGAGCCAGCGCTTGGGCATATTGATCGCGCCATTGCTCGCTTCCCCAAGGAGTCTTCATATCAACTGTTGCGTGGGCGCATTCTTCATGAGATGACCCGCATTGACGAATCGCGTGATGCATTCCAAGCGGCTGTGGATCTTGATCCAAAGAAGCCAGAGCCGTACTACTTCTTGGGCATCGTGTATCAGCGCTGGCGTGAGAATGACAAGGCTCTGGAGTCGTATGCCAAGGCTGCTGAGCTGGAGCCCACCAAGATTCACTTTGTTGCTGCAGAGATTGAGATGCTGACGTTGATGGGGCGTCATGACGAGGCTGACGCGCGCTTGACGGCTGTAGAGAAAAAGTTTGAATTCAGCCCAGTAATTGACCGCTTGCGTGCGGATGTTTCCAAGATGCGCGGTGACGATGATCGCTGCGCGCAGCTGCTTGAGCGTGTGTCCATGCGTGAGACAGCGTCGCCAGAATTGATCGAAGAGTTGGCGTTTGCTCGCTACTCAAAGGGCGACTGGAATGGATCCATTGCGGCACTTGAAGATCCGGTGCTGGCAAGCCGCATCGGCAGGCCTGACTTGGCACGATTGAAGGCGCGCAACCTCATCTTGGTGAGTCGTCCGGAAGAAGCCCGGGACATCTTGCTTGCCATCCGTGACGACAACGATCCACACGGTCGCACCATGTTGCTCCTCGGCCATGCGGCGTGGCGCATTGGTGATTGGGGACGGCTCCGTGAGTGCGGCGAAGACTTAGTGCGACGCCATCCAGAAATGGCAGACGGTTACATGTTCCTTGGTGCCAGCGCACACAATGCTGGTCACTTGGAAGAGTCGCTGGCGATGTTTGAGCAGGCGGTCGCCCGTGAGCCAGAGCGTGCAGTGGCGCAGAAGCTACTGACCACGGTGAGTGCTATTCAGGGCGCACCTGGAAAGACTGTTCCAAATAGCGCCTCCGCCGGCACAATACGCAGCGAGGCTCCGTGATTCCAGCGGTAGGTACGGTGCGTAAGTGGGTTCGTCGTGCATTGCTGAGCGTGGGTTGTTGCGTTGCGGCACTGCTAGCAATTATCGCGTACGGATGGTGGATTGATCCGCGCATCATTGTGATTCCATTGCGCCAATTTGCATACATGCGGCTTGATGTCACCTCGCGCTACATCACTGTTGACGGCTATCAGTGGCCGTACCTTGACTCGGGGCCTGCGGACGGCCCGGTGTTGCTGCTGTTGCACGGATTCGGTGCAAGTAAGGACGCCATGATGGAGCTCTCGGCTCCGTTCGCCAAGCATGGGTGGCACACCATTGCCCCAGATATGCCAGGCTTTGGCGCTCATCCGTATCACGAAGGTGAACATCATGATGGTGCGTTTTACGCGCGCTCGGTTGATTCGTTTATGACTGCGATGGGAATCAAACATGCCACCATGGTTGGTTCGTCCATGGGTGCGGCAATCGCATGTGAGTTGGCTATCGAGTTCCCGCAGCGAGTGGACGGGCTGATCATGCTTGCGCCTGCCGGTGTGCAGGCACCGGTTGTCAACGACTTCATGCGCCGCGTTGCCGATGGTGCAAATCCACTTGATATTGCTAGTGCTGAGGATTTCGATCGCGTGATGAACTTGGTGTTTGTGCGACCACCCGCTGTGCCAGCGCCGTTTCGACGTTGGTTTGCTGAGATGGCGATCGCCCGTCGCCCGCAGACGTTGCAGATTGTGGAGGCCATCAAGCCGTTCCTGAGTAATGGTCTACGCGGTCGCATGGGCGCGGTTGGCGCGCCGACTCTGGTGGTGTTCGGAACAGCCGACGCGGTGACCGACCCATCCATGCTCAATGTGTTTGCATCAGAAATGCCACAGGGCCGCACGGCGCTGATACCTGGCGCCGGTCACGTTGTATTCGGGGATGACTTTGCCGGCACTGTGCGTGCCATGCGCGAATTCCTGGAGTGGGCTGGGCTCGAGCGCGGCTCAGTCGCCTTGCAACGATGACGCTTTGGACTGGCTTGCGGCTTCTGTGTCCGCAGGGGTCGTCTCCGTGCGCATGCGCTGCTTTGGCCCAACATCAACTGGTGCGGTGATTCGATCAATCCGCGAAGCAAGCGCAGACATGCCCACTGGTGCGGTGGCTTTGCCGTCAAGAATGTCCCATTCGGTGATGCCTTCGCCGTATGCAGCAACATTCGCTTCGTGATCGATCTTGAAGCCGATGCTTCCAAGGGCGCAGGTTCCGTAGACGCCACCGGCGACAGCCCAGACGCGCACTTGATCGCGTTTCTGAACTGGATCACTGGTGCGGCTATACGCCTCGCCGAATGCGCCCTGCGCTTGTGCGAGGAAGTAGCTACCGTCAGCAACAAATTGATCAAGGGCAGCATCGGTGGAGAACACGATGACAACGCTGCGGCCTTCGCCGCCAATGGTGAGGCCGACTCCGAAGCCTTGCACCTTGATGGCGCACGGAGCGGACCAGCCGGTGCTGGTGCGTCGCAGCAAGAGCCCATCACCACCCGCGCCGCTGATCACCAGCCCAGCTTGGGTTTCGTCGACGATGGCAATGCCGCGTGCCTCACGGAAGATTTCCGAGTCCACTGGATTCGGTGACGACTGCACATGGGAGAGCGTGCCGATCGAGTCGGTAATCCGTGACTGCATRGTGGGTGCATCGCAGCCGCACAGAAGGGTGGCGATGACGGTTCCGACAGCGAAGCGCGAGTCCATGCGCATGGCGTTCTCCTAAAAAGGTTGGGTGCTGTTCGGATATCGGCAAGTTCTGCCGGATTACTTCAGCGAAAGCGCTCGCCAGGATGCTTGCAGCGGGTCGATGGCGGCCAACCCCTTACTTGCCGCCATCCTTCTTGCCGCCGGTGATGGCATCGCCGATGCCCTGCAGCAATCCTCCAACGGCACTGCCTCCCTTCGAGGCTGCCTCGCCAATCATGTTGACCGCCGAGGCGCCCAAGCGGCCGCCGGATCGAACAGCGCCGTTGATGGGGTCGCGCAGCACGGCCGGCAGGTTGTTGCCGGATTCGGCCATGACGGCCACCACCACGGCTTCAAAGACCTGTCCAACCAGTTGTTCCGCGAGCCCCTTGCCCGCGGTCTTGCCGCCGATGTCCTTCACCTCAACCCGTTGCAGATGGACAGCCACCGGAATATCGCCAACAATCTTTGATCGCTCGGTGTAATAGACATTCACATCTTCCAGCACCAGGGCACGGAGCAGGAGATCCATGGCAGGGGTTGTCTTTGTTTCCGCGGCCTTGGGCTCGTTGGTCTCGCCTTTGGAGAGATTGGCAACCACGTCGGCGACGTTGTTTCTGTCTCCGTCGCGGATGAACCAGATAGACACCTTACTCAGTGCCACACTGTCCACGATGAGTTTCTGACTAGTGCTTTCGCCAGAGACGCGCACAGCGATACTTCCGGCGTTGAGGAGCAGCGGCGTGCCCCAGCCTGCAGGATTGGCAACCCGTAACCCCTTCACTTCTACAGCTAACCCGAAGACATCAAGGTGCACCGAATCAATCTCTACGTTTACGCCCAGTAGTCGGCTTGCAACACTGCGTGCAATTGATGCGGCAATCACGTCGCGCGCAAACCAGCCGATGGCAGCCAATGCCGCCAATGAAACAACACAGATGATCGCAATGCGTCGAACGGGATGGCTAGTAGTCATGGCACGTAGGGTAGTGCGTGCGCCGGACTGCGGTCAATCGCGCAAGCGTCAACCCGCGGCCGCGTGTGGCGGAGCCTGATCCGACAACCGATTCAACAACTCGCTCGCCACATCATCCGGACGACGGATCATGGTGCATTCAGTTGCACCCGGAGCAATCGCGTGGCGAATGGCCGCAATCAGTGCGCGTGCATCGACGGGCTTGCACAGGTAATCGTGGCAGCCGGTCTCCAAGCACTTTTCCCGGTCGCCGGCCATGGCGTGCGCGGTAAGCGCAATGATTGGCGTGCGCGTGCCAGCGGCGGTCAGGCGACGCACCGCTTCATAGCCGTCCATCACGGGCATTTGCATGTCCATGAGAATGACGTCATGCCGGCTCATCCGTGAGGAATCCTGAACCCGTTCAACTGCTTTGGCGCCGTTGTCCACCATTTCCACATGCGCACCGGCGCGTTCCAGGTGGAAGCGGATCAGTCGTTGATTGTCAATTCCATCTTCGGCGAGCAAAACGCGAATACCGGAGAGTGGCTGTCGAGCTGCAGACGGAAGTCGAAGCACGCCGTTGCCTTCTTTTGCTTCGGTGGAACGGAGGCGTGCCGCTGGAATGCCGGTGAGGTCACCGGTGTCGATGGTGAATTCAAAGGTCGTGCCGCTACCGGGTGCACTGCGCGCGGAAATGGCACCACCCATGATGTCGATGCAGCGCCGCGTGATGGCAAGCCCAAGGCCAGTGCCGCCGTATCGACGGGTCGTGGAAGTGTCGGCCTGCACAAACGGTTGGTACAGGCGCGAAAGTTGCTCGGGTGTCATGCCGATGCCAGTATCGGCCACTTCAAATGCGAGTTTGTCCTGCGCATCGTCAAGCCGCCGCATGGTCAAGGTGACCGCGCCTTGATCAGTGAATTTCACTGCATTACCAAGGAGATTGATCAGCACTTGGCGCAGGCGTGTTGGATCAGTACTGATGGACTCCGGCACATCGCCATCCATGACGAGGCGAAGTGCAATGCCTTTCTGCCGGGCGCGCTCGTCCATCAGGCGCAGCGCGTCCTGTACCAAG
>NSIA01000116.1 GCA_002737585.1 Planctomycetaceae bacterium
AGGCCTCCAGTCCGTCATCGCACGGCTCAAATTCCCCGCGCTCCATACGCACGGTCATCGCCGTGTTTGCCTCGTAGGTCAGACCGTAGCAACTGAGATGATCGGTTCCCAATGCAAGTGCCTGACGCAGGTCTGATTCCCAGTCTGCAAGTGTGCCACCGGGAATACCAAAGATCAGATCCACATTGATGCGTTCGATACCAGCGGCGCGCAGAAATCCAATGGCGCGCGCAACGCTTGCGGGATCATGCCAACGCTCCAATGTCTTCAAGTGGCGTTCGTTGAAACTCTGTGCGCCCAGCGAGACGCGGTTCACGCCACTCTCAACAAGTGCGCACGCCACTTCAGCGGTGACGGTTTCTGGATTGGCTTCCACGGTCCATTCTGCGCCGGGCGCAAGCGGCAGCCGAGTACGGATCGAGTTCAGAACTGCGCGCAATACCGGGGGGCGTAACAGCGTGGGTGTTCCACCACCAACGAACACCGTGTGCAGCGGAGCGTGCACCCAAGGAGCC
This sequence comes from Planctomycetaceae bacterium, assembly GCA_002737585.1. GTDB lineage: Bacteria > Planctomycetota > Phycisphaerae > Phycisphaerales > SM1A02 > UBA966. The sequence goes on from NSIA01000116.1 coordinate 516, forward strand.
ATGGCTGCCAATTCCTGATCGGCACGTGCGGCGTAGGCCTCCTGCCGATCTTGGGTATCAACAAAGCTATAAAAGTCGCAGTAATGGCACTTATGAAAACAGAACGGAACGTGAACATACGCGCCCGCAAACTGCGGCGTGATGCCAGCAAGGGCCTGATCCACACGCATGGCGTATGCGTCGGGCGAACCCTGCCCGGCGATAGTGAGCGCGGTGGCCATGAGTTGCAATCGTAGGAACAACCTGCGCGCGGTGCGCTACCATTCCCGGCTTCGCGGCAAACGCCGCAACTTCGCACCGGAGCCCCGCCCGTGACCACTGGACACCGCGTTAATCGAACTGCCCATACCGCCGTTGTTGGACTTCAGTGGGGGGACGAAGGCAAAGGCAAGATCGTTGACCTGCTCACCTCTGAGCATGACGTGATCGTTCGCTACAACGGTGGCGCCAATGCCGGCCACACCGTGCAGGTGGGCGATGAGCGCTACGCGCTGCACCTGATCCCTTCCGGCATTCTGTACGGCGACAAGACCTGCGTCATTGGTAACGGCGTGGTGGTTGATCCGGAGAAACTCCTGCAAGAGATCGACGCACTCCGCACACGCGGCATTCGCGTTGGCACCAACCTGCGCATCAGTGATCGCGCCCACGTGGTCATGCCCTATCACAAGGAGCAAGATGCAGCGCTGGAGGAGTACCTCAGTTCCAAGACCGCGCATGCGCAAGGGAACCTCGCCATCGGCACCACGCGCCGCGGCATTGGCCCAGCGTATGCAGACAAGATTCGACGCTCGACCGCTATTCGCGTGGGCGATCTGCTTGACCCCGAATACCTGCGCAGTCGCCTGCATGTGATTTGCACCCTGCGCACTGCGGAACTTGAGGCGCTCGGCGTGCACACTGCTCCACTTGACCCGGATGCGTTGGCTACCAAGTACGCCGAGTTTGGCGAACGCCTGCGACCGCACGTGGATGACTCCGTGTACGCACTTCATGACGCCATGGGCGCTGGCAAGCGCATTCTGTTTGAAGGCGCAAACGCCAGCCTCTTGGACATTGACCACGGAACGTTCCCGTATGTGACCAGTAGCAACTGCTCAACATTGGGTATTCCCTCCGGCACCGGCGTTCCCGGCAGCGCCATTGGACGCGTGTTGGGAATCATGAAGGCGTANNGCACCCGCGTTGGCGCGGGACCGTTTCCCACCGAACTTGACAATGATCTTGGGCACCGRATTCGYGAACGCGGCCGGGAATACGGCACCACCACTGGTCGACCGCGCCGCTGCGGATGGCTTGATTTGGTGGCAGTTCGTTACAGCGTCATGGTGTGTGGAGCCACTGGAATTGCTTGCACCCTGCTGGATGTCCTGTCCGGATTCGATGAAATCAAGTTGTGCGTTGGTTACCGATTGCCAAACGGAACCACCACGGATCGCTTCATTCCTGATGCCCATCGACTGGAGGGCGTTACGCCCATCTATGAGACGATGCCGGGTTGGAGTGCAGAGATTCGCGATGCGTCCGACCGCACCACGCTGCCACAAGAGGCGCAGCGCTACCTGGCGCGCATTGAGGAAATCACCGGAGTGCCGGTTGAAGTAGTCAGCCTTGGACCGGAGCGAACCCAAACGTTGGTGGACGGTCGGCGCGCCGTGGCGCTGGCCACCGCGTAAGCAATGCGCGTCCCCCGTCACATTGCAATCATCATGGACGGCAACGGACGCTGGGCGGCCGCGCGCGGGTTGCCGCGCATTGCCGGTCATCGCGAAGGTGCCCGAAGAGTGCGCGCCATTGTTGAAGAGTGCGCTCGCATCGGAGTGGAAGCACTCACGCTGTATTCATTCTCCAGTGAGAATTGGAAACGACCAGAGGACGAAGTCTCGGCGCTCATGGAGTTAGCCCGTCATCAACTGCAACTGGAACGGCAGATGATGCTGGCAAACAACATTCGGTTCCGCCGCATTGGCCGCCGTGAGGGGCTGTCCGCGGCGGTGCTCGCCGAGTTCGACCGCACCGAGGACGAGACCAGCAACTGCACCGGGATGACCCTGTGCCTGGCCATGAACTACGGTTCTCGGCAGGAAATGGTGGACGCCGTCCGAACCATCGCCCTGCGGGTCCGGCGCGGGGATCTTGACCCGGCGGCGATTGATGAATCGACCATGTCCGCTGCCCTGGAGACCCACGGGCTGCCGGACCCGGATCTCTTGGTTCGAACCGCCGGGGAGCGCCGATTGTCCAATTTTCTGCTGTGGCAGGTGAGTTATGCGGAGATCTTCGTCACCGACGTGCTGTGGCCGGAGTTCAAGGTCCCGGAACTTCAAACGGCCCTTGCTGACTTTGCCGCGCGGCGGCGCACCTACGGCGGGCTGGATGGGGCGCGAGCGGCAGCAGCGACCTGAACTCCGGGCGCCGATCCGGCTGAGAATGTCTCGAATCTGGGCGATTCACCGGGGATTCTGGGGGTCGAGTTGCGTATACCCTGAAGGTCCGCAATGCCATTACATCGCTTCGCACTCCCGTCCTGCCTGCTCGCCATCTTGATGGTGGTTGCTGGCATGGCAGCGCGCCCGGCGGCAGCACAGTGCAACGATCCATCCGCCGTATGCACCACCGCTGGCAACTCCACGTGGCTGGGTGACTTAAACGCGGACAACTTGGTCAATCAGACTGATATTGACGTGTGGTCAAGTTGCATGCTCAGTACAAACTTTTACTGCATCACTGGCGACTTCAATTTCGACGGCGCTATCGACGATGTCGACCGTAACTACCTCGGGCAGCTGGTCGCCATGGCATCCAATGCCGCCATCGGCAAACTCCCCCGGGTCACCCTGTCTGAACTGCGTGTTCGCAAGCCGAACACCCAGACCGACCCCACCATTCCGCAGTCACGCTACGTGGAGATCCGTATTCCGACGTCCGCAGTTGGTGTTGTCAGCGCACCAACGGTGAATGGGGTGGTTGGTGTGGATCCCAACATGCGAGCTTTTCTGGACGGTTGGTTCTACGTCAAAGTAGCGCGCTCCAACAACAGTTCCGGCACCAACCAAGTGAGTGGAACCATCGCGGTGGTGGAACCACTGACTGGAATGGCATGGGTGTCCAATCCGCTCAACACCGCCTCCCGTGGCTTGGGGCTGCTAGCGGATTCATCGTTCACCGGTGATGTACTCGCCGACGTACCRCCCGCACTGGTGCCCTACATCTTTTATGGCAGCACATCGCTCGCGTTCCCAACCGGCCCTGCAGCCAACGGAAGCGTGTTTCCGGCTGAATCCGCCACCAATGTCACCCATCTGATTGTCTTTCGCAATCCAAATCCCGCCAACGCCCGCGCGTACCCCACCGTTGGCCAGCGCGTCAATGTGCCCTCCACGGTTGATATCGCACAGGTCTGCGAGCTGGCGTGGAGCGTGCCCGGCACGGTGACCCTGCCACCGTGGGATGCGATTGTGGACGCGGTCACCATCGTTCGTGGCACCGATCAGAATATTTACGGATGCATCTTTGCTGACAATGGCAAGGCGTACATCGGACCAGTGGGCGATGCATCCGATTCGTTCGCTCCGCCACACATCTATCGATGCCGTAACGCCGGCAGCCTGACCAAGGGCCCAACGGCGATCACGACAACGAGCGACTCGCCGTTCGAACGCAATCCATCCTGCACCGCCAACGTGAGCGGATGCGGCGAACCGAACCAAGACGGAACCACGCGCAGTTGCTTTGTGTCACAGACCGGACCGAGTTGCTCAGACGCCGACTGCTGCAACGCCGTATGCAGTATTGACCCCGGTTGCTGCAACGTGGTGTGGGACCAGTCCTGCGCAGACCAAGCAGCCGTCACATGTAAGACCTGCGGAAGCACCACAGCCAGTTGCTACGCAACGCACTCGACCCCCTCCTGCAGCGATGCAAGTTGCTGCGAACGAGTCTGCGCGATCGACCCATCGTGCTGTAATTCCGCCTGGGACTCTGACTGCGTCAATCTTGCCACCGCCAACTGCCTTGCCTGCGGCGCTGAGGGAATCGGTGCCTGCGACACGGTGCACACCCTGCCCTATTGCGAGGATTCCACATGTTGCACCACCGTTTGCAACCTGAATCCCTACTGCTGCACCACCAGTTGGGATCAAAGTTGCGTTGATACGCAAGCGGTTTCCTGCCAAGGCTGCGGCTCGCTGAACACCGGCCCGTGCTGCATTGCGCATGCAACCCCGTACTGCAGCAACAGTCTGTGCTGCGGAGCCGTGTGCGCGCTCGACCCGTTCTGCTGCACGTCCTCCTGGGACATCAGTTGCACACAGGTTGCACTTGTCACGCCAAGTTGCAGCAGCGAGAGTTGCGCATGCGGCGGTGATCTTGACGCGGGGCGTGAATCAAGTTGCTTCGTCGTTCACGCGCGCATCGGCTGTGCGGATTCGTTCTGCTGCCAAACGGTGTGCCAGCGCGATCCGTACTGCTGCTATGTCACTTGGGATGAGGCGTGCGTTGAGATTGCCAATGACCTGTGCTCATCGGAGCCCGGCTGCCTTGACCCGGTCACTTCGCTGCCAGTCAACGGCAGTTGCTACATCGCACATCCAACGACCGTGGGCTGCGACAAGCCTGGCTGCTGCAGCCAAGTGTGCGCCGATCCAAATTTTGTTTACTGCTGCCAAGTGGGGTGGGATGCCGCCTGTGCCGCAAGGGCCATTGAAATCTGCGACCAATGCGGCGATCCGCTCTCCGGAAGTTGCTACTCACAACACGCCTCACCAAACTGCGCGGACGGAGCCTGCTGCACGGCAGTGTGCCTGATCGATTCATTCTGCTGTTCCGATCAGTGGGATGACCTGTGCGTCTCCACCGCAGGCGTCACCTGTGCCGATCCAGCCAATGTGTGTGGATCGAACGACGGTTCGCTGCGCAGTTGCTGGATTCCAAATTACACCCGTGGCTGCAGCGATGGTGCGTGCTGCGCCCTGGTGTGCGAGTCGATCGACCCCTACTGCTGCGAAGCGCGCTGGGACGCCGTGTGCGCACGCGAGGCAACGTTCATTTGCACCCCAACGTTTGTAGTCTCCATCGGACGCGAAGGTTGCTTGACCGCGCACGCGTCGGTCGGATGTGCCAATGCGGACTGCAGCCGAGCGGTATGCAGTGTTGATCCATCATGCTGCACCACGGCGTGGGATCAGGGATGCGTGCTCGTGGCAACGGCCGTCTGTCCGGCGCCTGAGGGCTGCCCAGCAGAGGGTGATTGCTTTGCCTCGCATGAGAACCCAGGCTGCCGCGATTCATCCTGCTGTAACGGCGTGTGCGCGGCGGATCCATCGTGCTGCCAAGGCGAGTGGGACAGCGCATGCGTCACCACCGCACGCACGCTGTGCAAGGTGCCCGCTGACAGCGGCTGGACCTGCCCATGTCGTGGCAGTTGCTTTGAGACGCATGACAACCCCGGCTGCGAAGATGGCTCATGCTGCTCCATCGTGTGCAACATCAGCCCGTCGTGCTGCGATGCTGATTGGGATAGCGCCTGCGTTTCCATCGCGCGCGAATATTGCTGCGGCGCCGTCGGATGCGGCTCCGGATGCAACAAGCCCTGCCTGATTCCTCACCAAGAGCCCTACTGCAACGATCCGTATTGCTGCGATGCCGTGTGCCGCAACGACCCGTTGTGCTGCAGCGCTTCGTGGGATGCACTGTGCGCCGCTGGCGCCCTGGACCGCTGCGGAAGTGCCTGCGGACTGCAGGATTCTGGCGGTTGCTTCGTAGAGCATGATTTACCGAGTTGCGACCAAGGCCTGTGCTGCGCGGCGGTGTGCGTGCTTGATCCATCGTGCTGCACCATTGCTTGGGACTTTGAGTGCGTCAATTCGGCCTCTCTGCCAGCCAACGCCGCTGCGTGCGTGCGACCCGTGTGCGGCGACTTCAGCGCCGGACCATCCTGCGAGCCACACCCAGGCGCTGCATCCAGCGACCCGGTGTGTTGCGCAGCGGTGTGCGCGCAAGACACCTACTGCTGCGACACGGAATGGGACGCGGATTGCGTTGACATTGCGCGCACCATYACTTCGTGCGGATGCACTTACGTGTGCGGCGATGTCTGCGCCGGCGATTGCTGCCGCCCCCATGACAGCGGCGCATGCGACGATGCGGCGTGCTGCGCGTCCGTGTGTGCGCAAGATGCCTATTGCTGCGACACCCAGTGGGACAGCGTCTGCGCAGGTGTSGCCCGCGATACCTGCACCGCCAAGGATGAGGCTTGCCCAGTTCCACCGTGCGGCAGCGATTTGCTGCAGAGTTGCTGCGTGCCCAGCACGCTGCCAAACTGCTCCGACGAGAGTTGCTGTAACCGCGTGTGCTTGGTCGACTCGTTCTGCTGCGACACGTCCTGGGACGTCACCTGCGTGAATCTTGCAGCTGAAGATCCTTCGTGCGGATGCGACCAGAACAGTTGCGGCGATGCAAGTGCAGGTAACTGCCTGCAAGTGCACGCCACACCATTCTGCGATGAGCTTGGATGCTGCCAAACCGTGTGTGCGTATCAGCCTTCGTGCTGCGAAACGACCTGGGACGCCAACTGCGTGGCAACCGCGCAGTTCTTCTGTGGTGACCCGGGCTTCACTGGCCTGCTCGATCACTACCGTGGCGGACCACTGAGCAACACCGGTCGTGCGCAACCGCCTGCTGGCTGGGTACCGCCCCGTGAGCGTGGTGCGATGCGTCATCCGAAGCCGCTGCCTCCTTCGATTCCAATGCCCAAGCGCCCAGCAGTGGAGGTGCAACCGCTCCCACGTTCCGACGGCAAGCAGGGACAGTCCGCGCCAGGAAAGCAGTCTGGCGCCGCAGTGCAGCCGATGAAAGAGATGCAGACCGGCAAGTTCGGAGCGAATGCCGGCAAGCCTGGCACTGGGAAGTAACGCTCGGATAATGAGTGTGGGCACGCGAACACCGGCCGTTTCTGCGGCAGTGTGTCCGGCAGTCATGGCTACCGAAAGTCCCGCGACTGCTGTGCGATGTGATCACCCATTGCCATCTGGCTCAATTCTTCGGACAGATCGGTGATACGACGCACGATCAGGTGCGTGACCCCGGAACGATGCTCAACCGTTCCTTCCGCCAAGAGCGTGGTTGCATGGCGCACGATGCTTCGAACTCGCTCGTACACACGCGGCCGAATGATGAGATTAGCAATGCCCGTCTCGTCTTCAATGGTCATGAACATGATTCCCGATGCCGTGGACGGGCGTTGCCGGCACAGCACTAATCCAGCAACCGCGGCCGTGGCGCGCTCGGACGCTGCGCCGATGGCACGGAGTTGCGCGCACTCGGATCCTCCGCGACGCGCGATTGATTCGCGCAGGAATCGAATCGGGTGGTCGTGCAATGAAAGTCCGGTGCTGGAGTAGTCAGCCGCAACGGATCGAAGCGCTGGAACTGGCGGCAATGGCTGCGGCAGCATGTCAAAGAGCGTGGCACCGCGCTGGGCGGCATCGTCAAGAACGGGGGTGTCGCCACCGCGCAAGGCACGCACCTGCCAGAGTGCTTGCTGGCGGGAAATACCCATGCCGGCAAACGCGTCCGCCGCCGCGAGCCGCCGCAGCGCATGCAGACTGCAGCCCGATGAGCGCCACACGGACTCTACCGATGCAAACGTTGCGTGTGAGCGCCGGCTGCGTGCAACGGAGGCCACCGCGTGGCCGTCTTCGGCACGTAAGCCAGCCACCATACGCAGGCCAAGGCGAAGCGAGGGCTGGGAATACACCCTGGACTGATGATTGGATGCGAGATCCTCGCCCGGCGCGGTGCCGTCCTCCAGCGTGCAGTCCCATTCGCTTGCCAAGACATCAACCGGGCGAACCTCAACCCCGTGTTCGCGCGCATCGCGTACCAACTGCGCGGGCGCGTAGAAACCCATCGGCTGACTATTGAGAAGCGCGGCAGTGAATGCAGCTGGGTGATGACACTTGAGCCATGCAGACACATAGACCAAGAGCGCAAAGCTTGCTGCGTGACTCTCCGGAAATCCGTAACCAGAGAAACCTTGAATCTGCCCGAACACCTGCGCAGCAAACTGTTCGGAATACCCACGGGCGCGCATGCCGGACTCCAACTGATCCTTGAATGCAGCAATCTGATTTCCAGAACGCTTCCATGAAGCAATGGCGCGGCGCAATTTGTCCGCCTCGCCGGGTGTAAAGCCTGCCGCCACTACTGCAAGCAACATCGCCTGCTCCTGAAACAGTGGCACGCCAAGCGTCTTTCCAAGCACGGCGCGAATGGATTCGTTTGGATAGTGCGTGATATCAGTGCCGTCACGCCGACGCAGGTATGGGTGCACCATATTTCCTTGAATAGGCCCAGGGCGCACAATGGCAACTTCAATCACCAGGTCATAGAAACAACGCGGCTTGAGGCGCGGCAACATACTCATCTGCGCGCGGCTTTCGATCTGAAAGACCCCCACTGTGTCGGCGCGACACGCCATCTCATACGTCGCTGGGTCTTCGGCAGGAACAGTGCGGTAGGTCAGCGCTCCAGCGCCGGATGGATCGCGCGGCCAGCCCGGAACTGGACAGCTATTTCCAAGATCAATCGCTTTGCGAATAGCGGTAAGCATCCCCAGTGCGAGTACATCCATCTTCAGCATGCCCATGGCATCAATATCATCTTTATCCCACTCAACGATGGTGCGCGCGTCCATGCGCGCGTTGCGCACTGGCACAAGTTCGCACAGCGGGCCATCAGTGATGATGAATCCGCCAACATGTTGCGAAAGGTGACGGGGGAACCCTTCTATTGCCGCAGCAATCCGCACTGCTTCCGGCGATTCCGGCGAAACGCCAAGCGCTTTCGCTGCCTCACGCAATGAGCTACGGTCGCGAAAGCAAATCACTTCTGCGCATAACGCGGCGCGGGCTCTTCCCCAGGTTTGATAGATGAATTGAATGACTTCTTCGCGTCGTTCGTGTTCAAAGTCGACATCAATATCTGGCGGCTCGTCTCTTTCGCGGCTGATGAAGCGCTCAAAGAGCATGTCGCTACGAGAGGGATCAACAGCGGTAATTCCAAGGCAGAAACAGACAGCGCTGTTCGCAGCAGCGCCTCGACCTTGGCAGAGAATGCCTCGTGAGCGTGCAAAGCTGACAATGACGTGCACGGTCAGGAAATAGCACGCATAGCCGAGTTCAGCAATGATGGAGAACTCATGTTCAAGTTGCGCGTGCACCTTTGCCGGGAGACTCGGCCAGTGCAACGCCGCTCCCTCTGCGACCAGTCGCCGCAGGTGCGTCATCGGCTCAACGCCCGGTGGTGCAACTTCGCGCGGGTATCGATAGCGAAGCATTGACATGGAGAATCCGTCACAGCGTTTCGCTATCGCGGCACTGCGCGCGATGGCTGCGTTGCACACTTCGGCCGGAACATCAGCAAGTATCGCTCGCATGTCATCCGCGTCCAGCAGGTGCCGCGCATCGTCAGGAAAGAGGCGCGCGCCCTGGTGCGCACACCCATGAGCTCGATCAACTGCACGGGTTCGTTCCAATGAACGTAGCTCTTGCACCGTGTGCCCGGCGCGGATGGCGGTCACAATATCCTGTATTTCTTGCCTATCACGGATATGGCAGTATGGATCGTTGCTTGCTACAAGCGGCACACACACTTCAGAGGAAATCCACTCCAACTGCAGCAACCGAAGTGCGGCATCAGTGCCTGAGCGACGCACGAATCCAAGTGAAAGTCGATCATCATCAAAGACGGTACGAAGCCAGCGAAGTGATTCAAGAAACCGCGGCTGCATTGCGCCGTATTCATCGGGCGGCATCACGATGGCTTGAACGCCCGGAATGGCAAATGGCGCAAGCGGACGATCGGTCCCCGGCTTACGTCCGGATCCATGGCCCGATCCATCACCCGGCTCACCGCTTCCGAGCGACTGCACGCTGGCATCCACCAGATCATGGAGCCACAGATGACACGCGGATGAATTGCGCGCCGCGGTACGCGATTCAATACCAGCCGCAACGGCTGCGACATTCTCGTCCATATCAAGCGTCCAACCAGCCCTGCGCTTGCCGAGCGTGAGCAACCGGCAGAGGCGCGCGTAGCCGTCTGCTGAATCAGCAAGCAACACCACCTCGAGGTGTGTTGGCTCATCATCAGCGCCAAGCAGAAAGTTGCAGCGCGTTCCAACCACCAACTGCATGCCATGCTGCTTTGCGGCAACATGCGCGCGCACTACCCCGGCCATGGTGTGACGATCAGCGATCGCCACTGCGCCAAGCCGAAGTTGCGCCGCGCGGGCAATGACCTCTTCAGGATGACTTGCCCCTTCAAGGAAGGAGAAGTTGCTGAGGGCTGCAAGTTCACAGAATGGGTGATTTTCAAGCACAGAATCGACGCCTTGATTATTTGTACGGTGTTTGTTAGTATAGTGGACCAGAGGGCAAAATTCCAATGAGTCACCGCGAATACGCTGACGTATCGACCTGTACGTTGGCATCTTGCGGATCATTCTCATGCACATGGCACACATCACTCTTCTCGCTTCCGCCCTGCTCTGCAACGCGTTCGTGCATGGGGGCATCAGTCCCAGTGCGACGCGAGCGGTGACTGATCAAGGGACGCCGAGCGCACCTGCTGCAGCGCCAGTCGCTGCGCCCGTGAGTGCACCCGCGAATGCGGGCACCACTACCCCACCCACGACACCTACTGCTCCACCTGCTGCTGCTGCGCCCGCTGCTGCACCCGCCGCAGCACCCGCAACGCTCATGCCACAATCGCCGCTGCTCAACACCCCGGAAGCTGTATCGACTGCTGCCAACGCGACGCCAGAGCGCACCTTGCCGGTGGATCCGGTGCTGCTGCAATTGGGCAAAGTGGTTGCCGGGGAACGATCAATCTTTGTGACGTATGAGGGAAACACCTACATCTTTGCCAATACCGGTACGCGCGATCAGTTCAATCGCGAACCCGCGCGCTTTGCTGCGCAACAAGGCGGCGCATGCGGGCGGATGGGGCCGCTCGGTGGACTCGGTGATGCGCGCCGATATGCGTTGCAAGAAGGGATGTTGTACTTTTTTGCATCCGACGAATGCATGAAGTTGTTTCGTGCGCAACCGCGCCGCTATATGGAGCCCGCTGATCAAATACCAGCAGGCACGCCCGAGCAGCAAGCCGCTGGACTTGCAGCGCTGGATCGATGGATTGCTTGGGCAGGCGGGAAAGACGCTGTGAAAGCTGCGAAGGTGTTCACACAGGTGTCGACCCGGCGCGTCCTGCAGGGCGCTGATTCATGGGACATCACTGAGACGCTGGAGTTTGCTGGGCCGCACACCATGCGCCGCGTTGATGTGTGGCAGAAGGTGGGAGGAACGCCAAAGGACAACTATCAATATGAAACGCTGGTGACTCCGGACACCGCGGTGATCACTTCGAGCAATGGTCGAACCACTGCACTCGTCGATTCACGACGCACGGCCTTTGAGCGACTCATGAATCGCCAGCCGTATGCCATTATGCGCGCGCACTATCGGCCCGAGGCGGGACTGCTTGCGCTCAAGACCGGCGAAGGAACGCTCGGCGACGCGCGTTGCGATTACATCGTGACGTGGTTCGAAGGAAACGCCACTTACTTGGCGATTGACAAAGAGACCGGCCGACTGGTGCAGATCGGTCATCCTGGTCGTGTTGATGATGCAAGTGTTGCATCGCTGACGATGGATGCTGTGGCCTATGCCGGTCCGGAAGCGCTGCGGCTGCCTACGCAATGGGTGGTCTCACGCAATGCCGAGAAGGATGGCATCAAAGGACCAGTGGCGTCAATCAAGGTTGGGCCACCAGCGGCACCGTAAGGGATGCCGACTGAATGCTGTTGGCGGGATTACCCGCGTGGCGTTGGTGTTGACCCGGTTGGCGCCGTTGTAGATGGCGCCGTTACAGACGGCGTTGGCACCCCCGCGGATGCGGCGTTCGCGCGCCAGAATCGTGCCGTGTACTGCCATGATTCGCGTTGGCCAGGAATGGGGG
>NSIA01000117.1 GCA_002737585.1 Planctomycetaceae bacterium
GCGCCCGCCACGCCCACAAGCAATGCCAAGATTGATTCAGCGGCAAAGTCCACTACCACCGCGCTTGAAGCTATGCGCGACGCGCGCTCGGAGGATCCGAAGCGTCGCGCTGCTGCGCTTGCCACACTTGCCCGCGTGCGTCGATCGCTGCCGATATGGTTTGAGCCATGGGCGCGATTTGTAACGGGCGCTGCGTTGGCAAGCGACACAGACCAAACGGTTCATGATCGCGGCTTGGTGTTGCTTTCGAGCTTGATTGCGTGTGATTCCGTGAATCAGCCGCTGCTGGCGGCGCGCGCCGCGGTGCTGCTGCGGCAGTGGGCGCAGCTGCCTGTACAAGGCAATTCAATTGCGGCATTGATCGTTGCGCCGCCATCGCGACCGGATGTCGCTGTGCCCAAGGAACTGTCGGATGCCACGGTTACTTGGCTGGAGTCGCGCGGTAGCACCGACCTGGTGATCGCTCACCTGGCAGCACAGTTGGATAATGAGCCGGAGGGTGATGGTCGATCCGCGCTCGTGAGCCGCTTGGCTTCGATCATGGCTGCTCGGCTTGAGCGTGAAGACGATGAATCGCGCCGTAATGCGTTGATGGCGCGTGCCATGGCGTTGGTCAAGCGCTTTGATGCCGGGTCCGAACCATTGCGCTTGGTGATTCTGCGCGCGCAACATCGCGCGGCGCAACGCACGGCGGAAGATCGGCGCGCCGGGCGGGGAACCGATGAAGAGTGCGAAGCCGCTCGGCAACAGTTTGAGAGTTTGATCAGAGAATTCGGGGTGCTCGCAGCGCGATCGGATCGCGCCAAGACGGCGAGTAGTCGCGATGCTTCCGCGCAGGTGGGAATTGCTGCAGAGCAGGCGGCGCTCCGTGCCAACCGTGAGGAAGAAACCGTGCGGAATGCACAGTTCTTTCGGGCTTGGGCCGGCTACTACTCGGCATGGCTCGCACGAGAATTGGGTCACCCGGATTGGCGCGAGCGCGGGCAAGATTCCATGGGCTGGTTTGCGCAGTTGATTGAGCCGGGTAAGGCGGCGATCGATCCCGGTGATGTTTCAGTGGATCTGCGCAGTAACGAAGGGTTCGCTAGTTCGATTCTTGGTTCCGCGCTGGCTGCAAGTCTGGTGCAAACGGGTGCCACGGCTGATGCGTGGTTTGCATTGTTGGCATCGCCTGGAACGCATAGCTCGGTGCGGACTAAGTTGCCGGCATGGCGCATTGCTTCGTATCTGGATCGTGGGGAATTGGAAACTGCGTTGACATTCTTACGCAGCGAAGGTGATGGCTCGCAGGGTGTTGGGATGTCGTTGATTGCAGCCGCGCGCGCTGGACGAAAGCCCGATGCACCTGGCGCTGCGGAACTATTGACCGAGGCAGTTGGGCGACTGGTTGCCGCCGGCAAGCTGCGTGAACTGTCGCTGATTTCATTGGCGCCGGGTGCGGAGGAGTCTGGCTCCGGCGCGCAACTCTTTGCGGCGGTACGTGCCGCTGCTGATGCCAATCGATTGAAAGATGAAGGAAAGAGTGTTGAGGCTGCAGCTGCATGGCAGCGCGCGGCCGATCGCATTGTCGGTGCCATTGGTCCGGGCGTTTCTCCAACCGTTTCTGCTGGTGCGCGGGCGCTTAATGGATACGTCCTTCGAGGAGCAGGGCGCCCCGCGGAAGCAGCCGATGCATTTCTTCAGGCGGCAAAGGAAATGCAAGGCGATCGTGCCGGTGATACGCGCTGGCTGGCGGTGCTCTGCCTTGAAGAGGCAATCCGTGCGCCGAGTAGCAAGGGCAGCACTGCCGCAACTGCGGGTGCAGGCGAAGCAACTGAATCGATGGCCACTCGCGTCTCTGCCACCGTTGATGCGATCATCACCGACCTACCCGACACATCCGCAGCAGTCCGCGCGCGCGCGTGGCGCGTTCTGCACACGGATGTTCCAGCAATCGCTGACATTGACGCGCTACTCAGCGATACCGTGGCCGTTGAACTTGCCCCCGCGGCGCGTCGCGCAGCGCTCGATGGCTTGTATCGCCGCTTTCGATCACTCACCGGAGACGAGCGACGCGCAGCCGCGCGGCGCGCCCTTGCTGCTGGCGACGATGTTGCTGCCGGTGGAAGCGAAGAGGGCACACTGGAACTTCGCAGGCGACTTGAACTTGCTATTGCGCTTGACGATCGCATGCGTGCATCGGATTCGTTAGTGGCTTTGGAAGCACGACTGCTTGTGGATAGTGCAGCCGCTGCAACGCCACCATCCGGAAGTGCCGCAGTGATTGACAGCGCGCTCGCGGCGGAACTGGCCGCGCGTCGCACACAGATCGCAGCGCTCGACGGTCGAATGGACGATGCGCTCACCGCGCTCCTTGCTATTGAACCTGGATCGCCGTGGGTCCGAGTGGCTGCGCAATCGGTCATGGGGGCGGTGCTGCGAAATCCCGCGTGTGGTGCAGCCGTTCGTGCCGCTGTTGCCAAAGCGGTCATTTCCGGTCAGGAAACTGCCGGTGCGGCCGAAGCAGCGATGTGGATGCGCGCCGAAGCCGAGTTGCTCCGCGAGGGGAAACCTGCCATCGATCGAACCGGAGCGGAGCGCGCTGGTTCGTCAGCCTTGGCTTCGACCCCAAAGTCTGCAGCGCTGCTTCTTGCAAGTGCGGACCTGCGGGTTGCTTCGGGCGACGCTTCGGGCGCGGCAGCCTTGTTGCGCCAAGTGCTCTCAGCCAACGCGGCCGGAACGGAACCGTGGTTTGAAGCCAAGGCGATGCAGATTGAATCCATTGCAAGCACGGATCAACCGCGTGCTCGCTCGCTCCTTGAGCAGGTTCGACAACTTGGAAATGGCTTTGGAGAGGGCGCTGCGTCCGCTCGACTTGCGGCACTTGATGTGCGGCTTGCAAAGTTGCCGAGCGACACATCAAGTACTGAGCGACCTGCGCAACGGCCTGCCAACGCCACGACGCCGAACGGAGATCGCCGATGACCCAAACCGGCGGACCAACGGATCGGCAGCGCATGCTTGACCAACAAGTGTTGCTCATCATTCGTTCGAGCGGCGGTTGGAACGCGCGCACGCGTGCGCGGCTGGCGGCGTTTGCGCGTACTCGAGGCGTTGATTTTGTTGCCATGGTGAATAGTGCGTTGCGTGCGGTTTCGGTTGGCAACGCTGTTGGGCGTGCGCCAGCGCCGGTTGCGGAAGTGGAAACGTCGGAAGTTTCGCCGCTGGCACCAACCAGCAGCCGTGGCGCGGAACTCGCCATTGGGCTTGGAATCCTGGTGATTGCTATGGCAGTGAGCGTTGGCCTGGTGTGGTTTGCAGCCGACCGCGCGGCCCGTACCAGCACCGCGACTTCCGCCAATTCCGATCCGGCTTCGCGCAAGGGTCCGCTTGCACCAAGCGCCGAAGTCGATGCGCGGAACCCAGGATCCTCAGATGTTGATCCACGGCGAACGTCCTCAGATCGTGCAGCGGCGGCGGCAGCAAACAATCCGCGATCCGCGCTAGCGCGCAACACGCCGCCGGTTCCAGCGATGTACTCGCGTCCGCCGCTTCTGCGTGTTGACGCTTCGCCGGATTGGGCGCGCGTTGCATTGGAGACCATCGCCGCCGAGGAGGCGGAGCTTCTTGCCATGCAAGCCCGCGTTGGTGCCGGCACCACTGCGTCGGATGCTGATCGAGCAGCATGGAGTCGGTCCACTGATGCGTTCTGTGCTTCATGGCCGCTGCTTGGAACACGCCGTCGTGAATCAATTCTTGAGGCGATCGTTGCACTTCATCCGCGGCTCGGTAATTCCGAGAGTCGGCTGATGCTGCGCGCGCCGCTGGAAGTGATGCGCGCGGTGCGTACCGATACACCGGAGGCAATCTGGCGCGGAAGTGGTGCTRCTGGACTGATAGCTGCGCTGGATCTTCGTTCCGCTGGTGGCGCGCCGTTGGCATTTGGTGAAGCCGCACTGGACTGGCTTGTTCCACGCACCAAAGCGGCGTGCGACGCCGTGTTTTCAGGCAATCCAACGCAAGCGGCGGACGTGGTTGATGCATGGCTTCAGGCCACGGAAGCGGCAACCTCAGCCGGTCCACTGCGCGATGAACGAGACACTCGGATCATGTCGCTCATCGACATGATGTTGCGTCGCACCGCGCCGTTTGAGCGTCCGGGAGTTTCTGCTGACACTGCGGGCACGCTCCTCGATGCGTTGGCGTGGACGGGCGAACCAGCGCGTCGCTCAAGAATCGCTGCCACGTTCCGAACGTGGCTTGAGGATCCAACGGTGAGCGCGGTGTCGCTGCATGGTCTCACCAGCGTGTTGGCGGCACGCCGTCCGGGCGCGTGGTGGGAACCATGGCTGGTGGTGTCGGCACGCGCTGACATGGCGGATCGAACCCGTACAGCAGATCATTTCGCCACCGCCCTTGCTGCTGCCTCCACTGAAGTAGTGGCTGCGAATGATTCTCCACGTATCCGGGGCGTGCGTCCGGAACTGGTTGATCGATGGGTTCGCGTTACACAATTGGTACTTGCGCGTACTCCTGCTGAAGACCCGGCGTTTCGCATTGCGTACGCCGCTGAGCTGGTGGCCATGGTGGAATCCGCGCGACTGTTGGAGCGTGGCCGCACCAGTGATGCCGAGGCACGCATTGCGCAGGTCGAAGACCCACAGGGACTCGCCCCCGATGATCTCGATCGGTGGAAGGGCCGCACCGAGCGCGCGGCTGGTCGTCCTGCCGCCACCGATGGGCGCCTTGACGCGGAATTGCGCTCCCGTAACTCAAATGACGACAAATTGGCCCTGTTGCGCTCCCTTCGAACCCGCGCCATCGGTGACCTCGGTCCCATCGATGCCGCGACGCTTGCGCGCGAGGCACTGGCTTCCCCGTCGCCACAGTTACGTTCTGTTTCGCAGGGCGTGATTGCCGATGTCCTTGCAGCCGGCCCGAACATGGTTTCTGCATTGTCTGCAGAGATTCCTTCAGCGGTCGACGTGTCCGAGGCCGCCGCACTGGCCGGGATCGTCTCTGGGCAACCCGTTCCACGCGGTCCAGATGATCGTCGCCGCGCCGCCGCCATGCTTCTGCTTCTTGATCACTATGCGGCGCTGGTTCCTTCCGAACAGCACCGCATTGATTCGGTGGCGCAGGAATTCACGCTCAGCGCAAATTCGGTGGTACGCGCGCTTGCGGGTCGTCCGGTGAGTGTTGATGCACGGCCAGAAGATGCGTTGCGTGCGTGGTTTGCTGCGCGCGCAACTGAAGCGGGCCCCGTTGTTCCTGCATCCGAACTGAAGTTGATCCTCAGTACATCGGATGCGCGGCGTCGCCTGGCTTCGCCGGGTCCGCAAGCCGCGGTGGCGGAACTTGTGGGGATCCTTGAGCTTGACGCGGCGATACTGGCCGAGCGCATGCCGCGTCGACGCAGTGCCATCAACACGTTGCTGCAGCGCGCTGGTGCGGACCGAGCAGCGGCGCCGGACGTGTTTGCGCAACTCGTATCAACTTCGCGGGCACTGCTTGAAGTTGCCGCATTGGGCATTGCCCCTGAAGGGCAGGTGCAGTGATGTGTTGCAACACCCGGTGGTCCCGATGCGCATGGATCGTGGCGATGGCCTGCGCAGCGACACTTTCGCTGGCCCTTGCGCCTCACGCCGCTGACGGCTGGCGAGCAGAACTTGACCGACGCCTGGCCGCGCTGCAGCCGGAACGAAGTGCCGAGTACTTGGCGCTTGCGGAGGACGTGATGGACCGCGCCTCCACCGCGCCTGCGCCGGACGTAGATCGTGCGCTGGCGCGACAACTGGCCTCACTGGCAGGTGCGCTTGATGTTCGAGAGATGGGACGCAGTGCGGCGCTCTTTCTAGTGGATCATGCCGCCGCCGATGCCGATCGGTCGCGCATGTTGGCACTGGCCATGCTTCTCGATCCGTCATCCGATGCGCGTGTTGAAGCTGCCGAGCGATCGGAAGCGGTGATGTCACTGGTCCGCGCGTTCGCGCTGTATCGCCGCGGAGAGGGCACCCGTGCCAAGGAAGCATTGGCAAGTAGTGGCGCTGCGGCGCTCCTGGAGCGTCACCCGGAAATTCTTAAGGGTGGCAGTGCGCGCTTCCGTGCCGACTGTGAAGCCATGCGTACCAGCGGAGCCCCAGCGATGGCGCAGTCACAAGTGGACGGACTTCACTCGCTCGCTGCTGGCTCAATTGCTGGCGCGCCGCGTTCGTGGAGCGAAGCGCTCGCGCGTGTCGGCGCGGGTCCGCTGCCAGAAGTCGACCTCAACGATCCCCGCGGCTTGTTCGGCGTTGATCCGAACCGTTGCATCTGGGACGGCAAGGGTTGGACGGAACGCCAAGCCGCGCCGTTAGTCATGCCGGCGCCGGTCACGGTGCCTGCTGCGAAGCCCCGCGGTTGATGATCAGGTCACGGAGCTTGGCCCGCTGTGGTTCATCAAGGATCTTGGCGAGCTCGCCGAAGATGTGCTGCCGTTCGCGCATCGAGTATGCGCCTGGCTCGCGCTTACCCTGAATCTCCTGCACGCCGATCTCCATGAACAGGTTGCGCACCTTCTCCGTCTGTTCCGGGGTGAGGTCAAGGCGATTGGTGACATCCTCAAACTGCGCCTTGCGAGATTCCGCGCGCTGCGTGATCGTGCGCTTCACCATGCCACCGATCGACTCGAGGCGCATGCGGAATTCCAGGCGTTCGTCGGCTTGCTGGTTGAGTTCGCCGGTGACATCTGGGAAGACCTCCCGGCGCAGTTCYGCYTTGCGCGCGGCATGCCACTCGGTCACCATGCGGCGTGCCTCGGTCTGCTGCTCCGCAGTGAGGATCGCGCTGCACTCGTCGATGAGCGTGCCCCGCGCCGTAAACGGCTGCATGTCCGCAAAGAGTTTGCGGATGCGCCCAAATGCCGCCGCGCGATCGGCGGGTTCCATAGCGCGCATCGCCTGCAGGTCGGAACCAGCCGCGAGCACCTGGTCATAGTGCGCGGTGACAAAGTCAGAGAAGGCCTTGCTGCGTGCTGCGTCGCGTGCCAGGACTGCCCAGAGGGACTCATCAGCGAGTTTCAGCCGAAACACGGCGGCGGTCTCCGGTTCCGCGTCGAGCGGTTCGAGCATGCCATCGAAGCCGCGGTCGATGATGGTGGGCTTGACGTCCGCCGGCGATACCGCGACCGACGGTCCGGCCAAGACTCCCCCCGGGGCGGGTGCCGCCACAGGCGCCACGGGCGATCCGGAGACCCCGGATGGCGGGGCGGTGGAAGCGGTCGGAGGGGCTATGGCAATGCCGGCACAAATAGCGATGAATGCAAGGCTAGACATGGAGAGGCGAACGATCGCTGAGGTTTGGGTATTGCGTGGCGCGGCGGAATTCCAACCCGCATCGCCAATGCCTGGTTCAAGTCAGACCTTCGCAAGCGCCTGTTCAAGGTCCTTCAGCAAGTCATCCGTATGTTCAATTCCGACGCTCAGGCGAACCAGGGAATCGCTGATTCCCAGTTGCACGCGCTGCTCAGGTGGCACGCTCGCGTGGGTCATGATGGCGGGGTGTTCGATGAGACTTTCCACTCCTCCAAGACTTTCGGCGAGGGCAAAGATGTGCACGTTCTCCAAGAATCGACGGCTTTCTGCAATGCCACCCTTGAGGAAGATGGTGATCATTCCGCCGCCTGCGGGGGCGCCGTCCAAGCGCATCTGTCGCGCCGCAAGAGCATGCTGAGGATGACTCGCGAGACCTGGATAGACAACGCGCTCAACTTTCGGATGCGCCTCAAGCCACGCAGCGATACGTGCCGCACTGGTGCAGTGCTGACGCATGCGCACCGCGAGCGTCTTGATACCGCGCAACGTGAGGTACGCATCGAACGGCCCCATGACACTACCGATGGCATTCTGCATAAAGCGCAACTTCTCAGCAAGCGCTTTGTCGCCAACAACCAGCGCGCCGCCAATCGTGTCACTGTGTCCACCGAGGTACTTGGTGGTGGAATGCATCACCATATCCATGCCCAATTCGAGCGGCCGTTGCAAGAGTGGAGTTGCAAAGGTGTTATCGCAAACCGTGATGGCTCCGCATGCCTTGCCAATCTTCGCAACGGCTGCCAAGTCCACGAGTTTCAAAGTCGGGTTGGTWGGCGTTTCYACCCAAATCATCTTGGGCTTATGTGCTTTCACTGCTGCCTCAAGTTTGGCAATGTCGGTCATGTCCACAAACTCAACCTTTAAGCCCTGACTTCGCTTGCGCACCTTGTTTAATAGGCGATTGGTGCCGCCATACACATCATCCATGCACACGATGGAGTCACCGGCGTCAAGCATTTCCAGCGCAGTACTGATGGCTGCAAGGCCACTGGCAAAGCAGAAGCCGCCGTTGGTGCGGTCTTCTTCTTCCGTGAGCTTGGACCCTTCAATATTGGCAATCAGTCGCTCAGCTGCAAAGCGCGTGGCATTATGGCTGCGGCTGTATTCGTACCCCTTGTGAACGCCGGGGCTTTCCTGAATAAAGGTGCTGCTTGTGAAAATCGGCGGCATCACTGCACCAGTTCCCGGCTCGGGTGACTGGCCGCCATGAATGACGCGTGAATCAAGGTGAAGGTTGCCGTGTGCCATAGTGTTCGTATTTCCAGAGTA
>NSIA01000118.1 GCA_002737585.1 Planctomycetaceae bacterium
TCRGCGCGGAAGATCGGAATGAGGTCGCTGACCTTGGAGGATGGACGCAACGTTTCCAGGCGGCGCGTCATGTATTCAGAAACGGGCTTAGTGCCAGCGCCCTTTGGATCTTCAAGGAGCGCCATCAAGACGTCGCTCTCGTCAATGATTCCTGCGACACGTCCGCCCTCGTCAACCACCACCATCTGACTGACGTTGTACAGGCGCATGCGCTTGATCGCCTGTTGCATCGGAATGCCAGGCGTGAGCGTGTAGTCCTCGCGGTCAATGTGGCGGCGCGCAATCATGTCGCGCAGGTCGCCGGTCTTGGGGCGATCAATGAACCCGTTGTCGGTCATCCAGAAGTCATTGAACATCTTGCTCAGGTACTTGGCACCCGAGTCGCAGATGAAAGTGACCACATTCTTAGGCTCTTTTTGCTCGCGGCAGTAACGCAGCGCCGCGCAGAGCAGGGTGCCAACGCTGGATCCAGCCAAGATGCCTTCCTTGCGCAGCAGTTCGCGCGCAGTGTGGAACGCATCGCCGTCAGAGACAGCAAACGCCTTGGTGACGAGTTTCAAATCGCAGATCGACGGCACGAAATCCTCGCCGATTCCTTCCACCAGCCAGCTGCCAGGCTCCACGTGCTTGCCTTCATTCACAAGCGGGGTCAAAATTGAACCAACTGGGTCCGCTAGGATCATCTGAATGTTGGTGTTCTTGTTGCGCAGGTAATGACCAACGCCGCTGAGCGTTCCGCCCGAACCGACACCCACGACCACTGCATCAACCTTGCCATCAAGCTGCTCCCAGATCTCGGGACCGGTGGAGTTCAGATGTGCGGCAGCGTTGGCGTCGTTCGAAAATTGGTTGATATAGAAGGCGCCTGGCCGCGATGCTGCTAACCGCGCCGCAACGTCTTGGTAGTACTCGGGGTGACCCTTGGCGACATCGCTTCGAGTCATCACCACTTCCGCACCCATGGCGCGTAGGTGGCTGATCTTCTCGTCGCTCATCTTGTCCGGGACCACCACGCTGAGGGTGTAACCCTTCTGCGCGGCAACCAAGGCGAGCGCCAGTCCGGTGTTGCCGGCGGTCGCTTCCACAATGTGCCCACCGGGCTTCAAGCGTCCGTCCTTCTCGGCCGCCTCAATCATGGACACAGCAATCCGGTCCTTGATTGAATTGCCCGGATTCAGTGACTCCATCTTCACGAAGAGGCGACATGGGCCGGTATCAAGGTGCTTGAGTTCAAGCATCGGCGTGTTGCCGATCATCTCAAGGACATTGCCGAAGACGGGAGCGCGCTGCTGCATGGGCGCAGTCTACGGGCGCGCTCATCCCTCCCGGCGCGGTAGAACACGCCCATGCGATGGGAGCCGCCAGCTGATCCGCGTGAATTGGTCGTCGAGGAGCACCTCGGCGTTCTGGAATTGCGTGGACCTGCGGATCGCCCCGGCACCGGTGCGCGGGTTGATCTGGGAGCAGTGGCTGCCAAGGGGTTCCGCCGCTTGCCACTCATTCGTTGCATGGGTGAGCGCGTACGAACCGTGGCTGATGCCACCGCCGGACTCCTTGGCGATGCGTGGCTCTTGGCGCTTGCAGGATTTCAGGTCACCGCGTTCGAGCGCTCTCCCATGGTGGCGCGGTTGGTGCGCGATGGTCTTGTGCGCGCAGCAAACGATCCGCGTGTGGATCAAACCATACTTGCGCGCCTCCACTTCATAGAGGGCGATGCCGCCGCGCTGCTTGGCGATCGATCATTTGACGCCATCCTTGTTGACCCAATGTTCCCACCGAAAGTAAAGGCCAGCGCGCTGTCCCGTAAAGACGTTCGCTTACTCCGCGCCGCTGTCGGTGATGATCTTGATGCTGCGCACCTTCTTGAGGCTGCTCGCCGCGCTGCACGCATGCGCGTGTGCGTGAAGCGTGCCGACGACGCACCGGATATTGCAGATGCGCCCGCTCCAGACGTTCGCTTTGAAGGAAAGACCGCCCGGTTTGATGTCTATCTCACGCACGAGGTTTCACCATGAGCTCCCCCTGGTTCCATGCACCACAACTGCCTTTTGCAGGCATGATTCTTGCACTTGATCGCGACGAAGCAAAGCATGCGGTTGGTGTTCGGCGCCTCAGTGCTGGCGATCCGGTCACCATCTTCGACGGCATGGGCGGCATCGCTCACGCGGTTCTCACTGGCGATCGCAACAGTGATGGCGGAGTTCTGGTGCGTGTCGATCGAGTCGAGCGCATCTCGCGCACGGGTACTGATCTCCTGGTTGGCGTTGCTCCACCAAAGGGTGATCGATTCTCCACCATGC
>NSIA01000119.1 GCA_002737585.1 Planctomycetaceae bacterium
TGCTGCTGAGTTACACATGATTGTGGATTTGATGCGTAATGACCTTGGCCGCATTGCGCTGCCAGGCGGAGTGCGCGTAACTGCATCGCGCAAAGTGGAAAGCCATGAGACGGTGCATCACTGCGTTGCGGAGATTGAGGCAATGCTTCGTCCCAACATCAGCGTGGTTGAAATGCTGCGCGCCACATTCCCGCCTGGCTCCATCACTGGTGCGCCAAAGGTGCGTGCCATGCAAGTGATTGATGAACTGGAACCCGTTGCACGTGGCCCGTACTGCGGGACGGTTGGCTTAATTTCACCAACTGCTGTGACGCTCAACGTAGCCATTCGAACGATCGCCCTGCATCACACCCATGCGGACAGCGGAACGCTGCGCTACAGCGCTGGATGTGGAATCGTTGCGGAGAGTCAGCCGCGCCACGAATACGAAGAGAGTCTGCACAAGTGCGCGGTACTACTGCGCACTGCGCACGCACTCACTGCGTCTGTCGGCGCTCAAGATTCCTGATCGATCGCTCCACCTGTTCAGCCACTACTTTCTGATGGCCCGGGTTGAAACTGAAGTCGAAGCTCATACCTGCGTAGGTGCGCTGCGAACTATCGATATGCGTGTGCACCAACTTGGCAGTGGTGACAATCGGAACGCTTGCGCCGTCACTTGGCTCAAGACGCAGCCAAAACAGGCGGTGATGCGAAAGCAGGCCCGCATTCTCAGGATCCACCATCAAGCCGGCACCGCCACCGCCGATGTTGGCTACATGCGCCGTGAAGCGCGGGCCAACTTGCGGGAGCATCGCGTCTTCATCGGTCTTCTCTGCCGTGACAGCACCAGTGATGCTGGCTGCAAATGCCAACTCATTGGCGCGCTCGGCAGCAACCACGGTCTTTGGATCAAGGAGGGGCCAGACATCAATCGGCGCCAGCGTCAATGGACCAACATCAAACCGTGCGTGCCGACGAAGGCAGCGCTCCACGTGATCTGGCAGCGCCAATCGAGCTGCACCGTTGCGCGCGTCTTGGTACTTACCGGGCAAGATTTCTTCGGTGACCGTGGTGCGGAATTCCCAGCGATTCTGACCGATGACAATGAACGCCACCAGGCGCGTGCCGATATGGAGCGGAAGCGAACGACCAAACGCGCCCGGGTTCTCGACAACGATGCCGCTATCGCGCAC
Organism: Planctomycetaceae bacterium; assembly: GCA_002737585.1. GTDB lineage: Bacteria > Planctomycetota > Phycisphaerae > Phycisphaerales > SM1A02 > UBA966. Next base: position 1,176 of record NSIA01000119.1, read on the forward strand.
TTCGATAATGCGTAAACGCCACACCAAGTCATGACCACGCGCGTCGTCACGCGCAATCGCGATTTCCAGCGCCCCGCCCTTCTGGCAAAGCTCTTCCAGACTCCGTCTCCACTCGTTGGTGCGCGATCGTGCTGCGGACATACTTGCTCCTGTGGTGCGACGGACGGAACGCCCGCGCTGCCGGGAAGTCTAGCCGCGCGTCAATGCCGCACGCAGGGGCGGAATCAACGCGTCAGCCGCCGCACGTTGGGCGCGCGACGGCGTCATTCCTCCATAGCGGATTTCATAAAATCGATCGACTATTGCTGCAAATGCAAGACCAGCAGCCGGGTTCACGCGCTGTACTGCCTGAGCATGCATACGTGGGGTGCAGTTGCGCGGCTTCTCACATCCTGCGCGTTCGAGGGCATCAAGTGATTCAAAATAGAACGCCACATCGCGACCAAGCGCCATGCGCCGCGTGAGACGCTCGTTGCGGGCACCCAGTTCACGGGCCACTCGCCGCGCGCGGCCGCCCACCACCCACACCGCCGTTGCAGCGATCGCCAACGTGACTGCAACAAGACCAAGCCACAGCGCTCCGGCTGGACCCATCAGAAACCATCGATTCGCGGCGTCCAACAACGCCTTGGACTGCTCCGCGATCCATTCGCCGGTGCCACGTGTGCCTGCCCCAACCCGCTCCACCAACTCTGCCTGCGCGCGGCTATCAAAGGATGCAAATTGACTGTTCCACGCAAACTCAATGGGATCAAGTACCCAACGGAAACTATCCATCCAGGTGCGATTCGCTTGTTGAATGGCAAGCAACTCTGCTATTGGCGATGGATCAAAGGTGCCCCACTGCCATTCGCCCGTGCGCACTTCCGCCCATGCGTGCGCGCCCGATTCACGAATCACATAGCGTTCGGAAACGGAGTCGTACTCGGTTGCCATGTACCCAGTGACCACGCGTGCTTCAATACCGATGGAGCGACACAATGCCACCATGGCAGACGCAAAGTATTCGCAGTGGCCGAATCGGTAGCGCTCCATGAACAACACGATGGGATCCTGACCTTCCACGCGCCGGAAGGCGGAAAGGTCTGTCGTGTAGGCAAATTTTGGTCCAGAAAGGTACTCCTGGAACATGGCGGCAATACGCCGCTGCCTCACCCACTTGAGTTGCGGGTCGGCTTTGATGGCGTCTTCATCTGGCAGATCAACTAATGCTGCATCGGCAAGAATGCGTTCGGCGATCACCCGTACTTCTGGAACTGGGAATTCCGCAAGCTCAGGCGGCGCGGCGCCCGCCACCGCACGCGCTAACGCACCGGACGGGTAGCCCTGCATGCGAATGCTGTAACTGCGCGGACGGCCGACAATACCTGCGGTTGCCTCGGTGATTTCGGCAGTTCGCGGATCAAGAACGAATGATCGTGGCTCCTCGCTGGCAATCGCGAGCGGCAGCCACGCAGTGAATACATGTTCGCTTGCCAGCGAGCGCATCTCCACTACTTGCGTCCACACATTCGACCGCTCCATGCGTGCCTCAGCAGCGAACCACTGAAAGCCCTGCGCAGGGCCGGTCTGGTATGAGCGATCGCCAGAGTGCGTGGTGTTGCCGCGCCACTTGCCATCGGGCCCGGAATACACATCCAAGACTGCGCCGCGCAGGCGCAGTGGCAATGTCAATGGTCCAGCCGCCCCGCGCGGATCCAAAAGCGTCACCGTCATGGCCACGCGCGAGGAAAGCGAAACGCGACCAGCGCTCCATAAGGAAATGTCGGGGCGGAATCCACTCTGCCGATTTCCAGATTGCCCTCCGAGCACTGATTCACGCGGAAACATCACAAAAACCATGGCACTGAGCACAATGCCCAATACGACACCGGCACCGGCAAGACGCCGCAAGTGCCGCAGCGGTGCAGCGCCATGCGGAGCTTCCATCGGCGCAAGTGCACCCGGGCGCAACGCGGCGGCACGGCGATCATCCTCGGCACGCGCTGCACCGGCAAACAAGTGATAAAGCATGGTGGTGGCGATAGTGGCCACCGCATAGCCGATCACCAACACCCCCACCAGGAAATCACCGGAGGCCAGCGCCGACGCAACAACCAAGACGATGGACAACGCCATCACTTGCCGCCAATCACTGGGAGTCTTGCGATCCCACAGTTTGAGAAGCAATGCTCCAAGCACTACATACGCGACTATGCGCGGCGCTTCATCAGGCGAAGGGCGCGCCATGAATTGCACCGCGCCCCATCCGATACCGACAAAGACACCAAACCGAATTGCCCAGGCAGGTAAGTGACGCTTGCGTGGACCGTCAGTGATACGCGTGGCGGCAACGGCAAACAATCCGCCGATGACCAGCACCCATCCGCTCCGTTCGCTGGCAGCGAATGCGGCGATCGAAAGGAACACTAAGAGCAATACCGCGCGCCGAAACAGGAGGGCAACATTCATGATGCAGCTCCGGGTGGTGATGAAGGCGAGCGCCCATTGATCGTTGATGTTGCGGAGGTGGGCGGTGAAGTGGCTGCAACGCCGGGCGCGGAATTTGGTGCAGCGATCGTTGCAGGATTCGGCTCAGGAGCTACTGCCGCGCCCAGCGTGGAAATCGGCGCAATCAGAGCACCCAGTTGCGTGGCGCCAATGTGTACCGCGCCATCGGCAACTAATCGCATATCGGCGCGATCAACATGAATGACGAGCGTGGTGGCGCGCTCGCGTTCAGCGGRCAGGACGGCGGATGCATCGCGGGGCGCATCAAGATCCAATGCCGCAAGTACGGCCAATTCCTTCTGCAAATGCCAGTGCCCACGCCGCATGGGCATCGCCGGCGATGGAAGCCCCAGTACACAAAGACGGGTTTCATATCCATCGCGCTGCGCGTGCGAAAGAATGCTTGCGGCTAAGACAATGGCGTCCTCTTCCAAGTCGCGCGCTGCGCGGCCAGCAGGGTCAACACGCAGTGCATCAGTGGCTCGCCGCAAATCCAGTGCCACACGAATGCGCGGCGGTGCGTCAATGGAACGTTCGATCACTGCAAGCGTGCCAGCCGATGCGCTGCGTCGCCAGGCAATGTGTCGCAGTCCATCGCCGGGGCGGTACTCGCGAATTCCTAAGAAATCACTTCCTGGACCGGAGCGCGTACTTGTTGACGGACCCGCAACAGTGCCCGAAGCAAGCGACACGAGCACACCGGCGCGCAGTCGTTCAACGCGCGGCAGTACCAAGCATTCACTGGCATCATCGAATCGAACGCTCTTCATCACCAGGCCGAACGGGAACACCGTTTCAATACGGAATCGCTCCAAGCGCATTGGTCCGCGTCGACCGGGCCAATAGGCCGTTTCTGCAATCACCTGCTCGCCAGGACCAACGTGTTGCACAAAGGCGCGCGAGCCAGGCACCTTGGTGATTTCGCGGACAAACAGCGCAAATAATGGCCACAAAGACGAATCATTGATGACCGTGTAGCGAACGATCACCGGTTCACCAACGCGCCCGGTGCGGGGCATGGTGCGCACCGCGCGCAGTTTCATCAGCGGCTGACCAGAGAGAACTCCGGAGAGCAACACGCCAGAGAGCATGGCTGCAAASACCCAGACCAACAGATTGCTTGGCCGATTTGCAGCGGCAAGACCCACTAGTACCACCACTACCAGGTAGAGAAGTCCAGGGGGATGTATGTGGTAGCGCCTGCGCATCGGCGGTTGTTCACTACGTTAGGGACGGATATTTCCAAGCGATGGCTCGAACGCTTTCGCCTCATCAATCATTGATCGCGAACTATCCGGCTCACGAAATTGCCCACTCTTTCCGGCGTGCATTCCAACAATGACTAAGCGCCCGGAAGTGGAACCGGGCAACTGCACTTCGCTCTCCACATTCTCGTATCCATTGCGTCGCACACGGATCTGCCACGATTCGTCCATCCATCCTGCGCCGAATGCGGGCACTTCCAGAATGAAGCGTCCATCCGAACCACTGGTGGCGCGCGCAGTAACCGCGCGATTCATAGTGCCGGCATCGCGAATGAGTTCCACGGTAGCACCGCCAATGCCACTCTTCCGTGCATCAGGATCCTTATCACGACCCATGACCACGCTGCCGAATCCCTCCACCACTTTGCCGTCAAGCGTGTAGGCACAACCGGCAAGGAGAGTGAACGCGGCAACGGCGGGCAAGGCACTCAGGTGGCAAGTCATGGGTGACACCGCCGCGCAAGTCACTCGCATGATTCCAACGATATTCATGATGATTCTTCGCATGACTTCTCCGATCTGTTGCACTGTTTCTGGTGACCAAATCCACCAACTCACCGCCCCGCAATCGACCGCACCAGCCCAATGGCGATGCTCGCGAGAACTGTGGCGATGGCAATCCACGCGACTGCCATCATCACGCGTCCGATCACTTGATCGGTCCGAGCGCGGCTGAGCATACGAATGACATCGGGCGGCATTTCGCCCACATCCACATCGTCCCAATCGACGCTCTTGCCCACCCAGCGCGCTTCGGAAATCATCTGCTTGGCACGGCTCAAGTCTTCGGGCAACACTCGCACTGGAACAACCGTGCTACCGGCACGGAGTGGAAATCCAAAGATCGCCACGCCGGATGGATCCACCACGCTCTGAATCCCTGCGTCCTCAAGTACGGACTGCACGCATTGCGCTTCAAATTCATTACGCGCTTCGCATGCAATTGGCATGCTGCTTGCGTCCATCCGGTATTGCGGCACAGCCTCGCGTCGTTGCGCGCCACCGGTGCCGCTTGCACCGTGACCGTCACTGGTGCCGCCGCTCGGCGCGCTGTTTCCAGCATCGTTGCCACTCTCATCATGATCATCATGCTGCTGAATGTTCACGCCAGCCCTCGCAGACGGTCAACCGCTGCAAGCAACGCGTCGCTGCGTGCTGGCCCAAAGACTTCTTCCGGAAGAAACACGCGCCAATCAGTGACCTCGGCGCGCGGAATGCGGATCGCATCACCAATATGAAGATCTTGACGCGTCACCGGCTCTTCGGAAAGAATGACATCCACCACATCATGATCGAAGCGCTGCACCGTGAACCAACCCTGTTCGCGGCGGTCATACTCATCGACGGATCCGAGCGGCGCTTGCACTTGGAACGCTGTGGTTGCAAGCGCCAACACATCCGGCTCCTCTGCGCGACGAATGCTTGCGAACGCTGTAGCGAACTTTGGCCAGGTGCGCTGCGCACGACGCTCCGTGGCGGCAGCGGAATGTTCGCTGGCGTACAAGACCGCGCGACCAGCTTCCATGCTCTCAATGATTTCCGTTGGCCACGCCCAAAGTTGCTTGAAACTGCCGCGTTTTTTAGCGGAACAGATCACTGCGCGCACCGCCATCAGTGAGCCGTCGCCCTGCTCGCGCGCGGTTTCGCGGAACGCGGTTGAACCCGGCGTTTCTTCCGCGATGTACCGCGCGCACTCTTGCCAAGGAATGAGTGTCACGAAAATATCCGGACCGATTTCGATCGACTCTTCCGGCTCTGGCGGTGGCGCTTCCAGCAGCAGACTTGCCACATGATTCAGCAAGATTGCAGCCGCTTGCGAGTGACGCGCAGGCACCTCAAGCATCTCTAACTCCGGAAGACCGCAGCGTAAGAGTCCGGTGGTGAACAGCATCATCGGCACATCATCTTCGTCTGATGTGGCAACGGCGGTGATCGTCCACAGACTCTCGTCATTGGGAACTGCATCGGCGGCTAGAAACTGCTCTTCAATTTCTTGGCGCGGCCAACGGCGCGCGTTGGAGACATCCAATATGCCCGTGAGCTCCGGTAGCGAACCGGCAAGCATCGCCATCAGATGGAAATACTCGGCATGCGCCTCGCCGGGCTCAAGCACGGTCTGCATGCCAACCACCCACTTGCAGGCCGCCATGGCCGGATCTTCAAGTTGCCC
>NSIA01000120.1 GCA_002737585.1 Planctomycetaceae bacterium
GGCTCGCTTGACTCCATCTCCACTTCGCGGCCCACCCAGCTTGCCACCGCGCGACCCACTTCATCACGCGTTGGGGCATCGGGATGCGGCCAGAATCCAACCCACGCGCTGGCGACGGGTGCGGGAAGCTCCCAAGCACTCTCGCCGAGTGGCCCGTCAGTGCCCTCGTCGGTGCCCTCGTCACTGTCGTCGTCCACACCTTCGGCAGCGCCGGTATCGCCATCGGTTTCGGGGTCGCCATCTGGACTCGGAGTATCCGATGACCCTGGGTCAGGCGCGCTGTCGCCATCGGGCTGCGGGTCGAGGGGCTCGTCGTCCGGGGACTTCATTGCGGCGCATCGTAGGGCACACGGCGCCTGAAGTACGCTTCGACCCCTATGTCTGCTGCGAACAACGCTACCGACGGCCACGCGCGCACCCCCGGCCCACCGGGCAGTGCGAACGAGACGCCCTTCCGATACACGGCGGTGTTCGCCAATGCCACCGAAGAACGCTGGCAGGCGCGGCTTGAGCAGGATGAGGCAGCGGGCGGCGGATATCGGCAACCGAACCCGGGTGAGCCTGGGTTCGATGCGTCGCGTCCCAAGTTCTATTGCTTGGACATGTTCCCGTACCCATCGGGCGCCGGGCTCCATGTTGGGCACCCGGAGGGTTACACCGCCACCGACATCATCTGTCGTTTCAAGAAGATGAAGGGCTTCAACGTTCTGCATCCCATGGGTTGGGACGCGTTCGGTCTGCCTGCGGAGCAATACGCCATTCAGACAGGCGTGCATCCAGAGGTCACCACCAAGAAAGCCATCGACAACTTTCGGCGCCAGTTGAAGCGCTTTGGATTCATGTACGACTGGTCGCGCGAATTTGCAACGATTGATCCCGACTATTACAAGTGGACGCAGTGGATTTGGCTCTTGGCGTACAGCGCATGGTTTGACCCAAAGACAAAGGCCGCGCGACCGATCGCTGAACTTGAAGCAGCGATTGTCAAGGAGGATCGAGAAATCGCAGTGGCAAGCGCGGACCGTGCCGCGGGCGGTGCGGCGTCTTCTGCGAATGGCGCCAGTGCCAGCGTTACCAAGCGCTGGAGCACATGCACAAAGCGCGAACGGCAGGTCTATCTTGATGGATTCCGCTTGGCGTATCTGGGCACGCAAACCGTGAACTGGTGCGCAAAGTTGGGCACCGTGCTTGCCAATGAAGAGATCATTGATGGCCGCAGTGAACGCGGTGGCCATCCGGTCGTGCGCATGCCACTTAAGCAGTGGATGTTCCGCATCACTTCCTACGCCGATCGATTGCTTGCTGACCTTGCGTTGGTGGAGTGGCCGGATTCCACGCGCACCATGCAGACGGAGTGGATCGGTCGCAGCGAGGGTGCGGAGATTCGATTTGCAGTGGAGGGTGCAAGTACAGGTTCGAACACCAACAGTGCGACCAGCGCAGTGAGTGGTTCCGCGGGCGCTGATCGTGAGTTCCTCTCCGTATTCACCACCCGGCCAGACACGTTGTTCGGGGCCACCTACATGGTGGTCGCACCGGAGCATCCGCTGGTGGCGGGCGTGGTGGCGCGCGGCGACGACGTGCGGCTCGCGGAGTATGTGGCGTGGGCGAAGAATCGATCAGACATCGATCGCCAAGACTCAAAGAAGAAGACCGGCGTCCCCACTGGCTTATCTGCAGTCAATCCAGCGACCGGCACGCGCATTCCCGTCTGGACCGCGGACTATGTGCTGATGGGCTACGGAACCGGTGCGATCATGGCGGTACCTGCGCACGACGAGCGCGACTTTGAATTTGCCAAGGAGTTTGCGCTACCGGTGCTGCAGGTTGTGGACATTGCGGGCGTTACCTGGACCGGCGAGATGGCCACCAGCGGCGAAGGACGGGCGATCAATAGCACGAACGCCGCGAGTGGACTTTCGATGAACGGCATGACAACCGCCGAAGCGAAACGTGCGGCGATTGCGTGGCTTGAATCAAAGGGCATTGGCGGTTTGCGCATCAACTACCGACTGCGCGATTGGCTGTTCAGTCGGCAGCGCTATTGGGGCGAACCGTTCCCAGTGGTCTACGACGCTGAAGGAAATCACTATCCGGTTTCGGTGGCTGCGTTGCCAGTGGCCTTGCCGCCGCTTGCTGACTATCGACCGGTAGAAAGCAGTACGCCGCAGCCACCACTTGCCAAGGCGCGTGATTGGACGCATACGACGGCTGGAGCGGCGGGTGTTGATCCGGCGCTCTTGCCAGCTGACACCGCCGTGGTGCGCGAGACCAACACCATGCCCGGTTGGGCGGGAAGTTGCTGGTACTACCTGCGCTACTGCTCGCCGAAAGATGCGCAGGCGTTTGTGGATCCGGCAGCGGAGCGGTATTGGATGTTGTCGCGAAAGAAGAGCGCACCGGGTGCCGGGCAGTCCGGTGCTGGTGCCGCGGCGGTTGCCGCGCCAACTTCGTATGACGCAGCCACGTGTCACGCGGGTGGGGTTGATCTGTACGTTGGTGGCAGCGAGCACGCGGTGTTGCATCTTCTCTATGCGCGTTTCTGGCACAAGATGCTCTTTGACCTTGGTCAGGTGAGTACGCCGGAGCCGATGGGCAAGTTGTTCCACCAAGGGCTGATCACCAGTCATGCGTACCAGCGCGCCGACCGCACGTTGGTACCGATCGATGAGGTTGAAGATCGTGGCGAAGGTCAATGCGTGGAAAAAGCAACGGGCGAACCGGTGACGCAGATTGTTGCCAAGATGTCCAAGAGCCTTCGAAATGTGGTCAATCCAGATGATGTGATTGCCGAGTACGGCGCGGACACGTTCCGTTTGTATGAGATGTACATGGGGCCGTTGGAGGCATCAAAGCCGTGGAACACGCGCGATATTGTTGGTGTGTTCCGCTTCCTGCAGCGCGCGTGGCGACTAGCGGTTGATGAGCGCACTGGCGACGTCTTGTGCGCAGCGGTGGCTGATGTTGGTATCGAGAAGCAATTGCATCGGACCATCGCCAAGGTTGGCGAGGACATTGAGCGTTTGAGTTTCAATACGGCCATCGCGGCGATGATCGAACTGGTGAACGCAGCAACGCGCCCGAGCGACATGACCGACGCAACCAAGGGCGGCATGACGCGCGATCAGCTGGTGCGCTTCGCGTGTGTCCTGTGGCCATTTGCGCCACATATTGCGGACGAGATGGGTGAGCGCCTCGGCGTAGCGGGCGGTCTGCAGGGAATGCCCTGGCCCACGTTCGACCCAGCGATGTTGGTTGACAATGAGGTGGAGATTGCCGTGCAGGTTCAGGGCAAGGTGCGCGCGCGGATCATGGTGCCCACGGCAGCAAGTCCGGCAGAGATTGAAGCCATGGCATTAGCACACCCGCAAGTTGTGCCGCACCTGGGCGCAACCCCACCAAAGAAGGTGGTCGTTGTGCCAGGCCGCATGGTCAACATCGTCCTCTAAATAGGTGCCGTTCACCACTGTCCCTATTTTCACCGCCGCGGTAGATGATCTTTGACCGTTAGAGGTACTGAGCCAAAATTTCTAAAATGTGTGTCGAAATTCCGCAGTCAATGGGCGGAGATTCCGCATGGCGTAGATCCTGCCGGGATGGCAAGGCCATCACGATCCGTCATACCAGGTATCCCGTACCACATCGTTCAGCGCGCAGCGCATAAAAGCTTCATCATTGACTGCGACGAAGATCGTGCTGTCTTCATGTCCATGCTGTTGGAGTGGCAACAAGAGACCAACATGCAAATCGCGGGCTTTGTGCTTATGGGAAATCATTTTCATCTGGCCGGGATCTCGCCGACTGAGGGCGCATTGCCAAAGTTCATGGGGAATGTGTGTTCCGAATTCTCTCGATTCCGAAACTCAAAGCTTGGCAAGCGCGGACCGAATTGGCAGGGTCGTTACTTCGCTGCTCCCATGGATATGGAGTACACGCTGTCTGCCATTCGGTACCTCGAACGAAACCCTGTCGCAGCTGGAATGGTTTCTTGCGCATGGGAGTGGAATTGGTCGAGTGCTGCGTTCAACGCGGGTCTTGGACCCAAGCCGAAACTCCTAAACATTGATCTCATTTCACCAACGACTTCGCCAAGTCAGTGGCGACAAGGCCTCCTAAACGAATCGAGCCCAGAATTCCGAAGTCGCTTGCGTGAGGCAACATGCCTCGGCCGACCACTAGGGGCAGAGGAATGGACTTCAAAAATCAATTCCGAACTCTGTATCGGCCCACTACGCAAACGAGGGCGCCCCAGAAAATAGGGACAGGGGTGAACGGCACCTATTTATTTACTTCTTCTCAGAGATGTACTTCAAGGCCTCGCCGACAACGTAGAAGCTGCCGGTCACGCAAATCAGGTCCTCGCGGCTCACGCCGCGGATCGCCATGTCAATGGCCTCAGGAACTGTCCGCGCAATCTGGCTCATCTTGCCAGAACGCTCTTGGAAGAGCTTCTGCAAATCTTCCGGACTTGCCGCACGTGGCGTCGAGGACGCACGCGTGAAGATCACCTTGTCAGCGCCAAGATTCACCTTGTCAATCATCTCCGCGATGTCCTTGTCTGCGCAGCAACCAAAGACGCACACCATGCTGTCGTACGGAACATGCGCGCCAACGCAACGCATCAACGCATTCACCGCCGCTGGGTTGTGGGCGCCGTCACAGAGAACGCGCGGACGGTGCGAAACCACTTCCATGCG
>NSIA01000121.1 GCA_002737585.1 Planctomycetaceae bacterium
TACGGTGGGCCGCGGCTGCACCGCCGACCACGCGGTCACTGCCTCCCACGTCGGGAGCGCAACCTTGGCAACATGAAAGTCTTTGGCTTCTGCGGAATCATCGTGTTCGGTGATGTACGCCGCCAATGCGTCCGCGAGTTTCTGTGGCGAAGTTGCAGCAGCTCCAAGTCCACCGAGTTTGCCGACACGTCCGGTCTCCACTCGCGCAGCATCTGTCTTGGTGCGCTGTGCCATCAAACTTGTACGACCAGCGCGCACCTCTTGGGTCACCTCGTCAAACTCGCCGTACTGACGCTGCACATCAGCAAGTGCACTTTCCCACGCATTGAATGTTCCATCCCATGATGCGTCGCCGGTTGGCTGAGCTGCCGTGATCTCTGCTGTTGTTGCTTTGGCGCGGCCTATGCCCTCACGCATACGGTCGGTGCGGCGCGTGTCGGTTGCATTCCTGTGTGAACGAATCCAGCTAGCAACCATCACTTGCTCTTCTTCACCCTGAACAAATTGCTTGGCTTCCTCGACGCGATCAGGCTTAGCACCATCGGAATCTGCAGCGCCAGCCTCCGCCATTAGGCTTGTGAACTTCTGCCGCTTCTCTGCGATGGCGGCACGAGCTGCTGTGAGCTTTGATCGTGCTGCCGCAATCATCGGCGATCCAGCAACGGCGGGCTCTTTCTCTGCCTCCGCAAGCTGTTGATCCGCCTCCGCAAGTCGACCGGCGTCAACATTGCTGGTGATCGCAGCGGCGATGTCATCAATCCGCTGCAGTGCCTCCGACTGGCGCAGGACATAGACGGTGACCACTGATCCAGCAATGAGAACCAGCACCACCGCCGCAATCAGCGCTAAGCGCTTCATCCGTGCGGCACGCTCGAACGAATCAATCTTTCGCTCAGCGCTCGCGCGCAAATCATCCGGGACACCCGCTACGGTCTGCTCCGCTGATCGAAGCGTCTTACGCAAGCCGGGAAGTGTCACAGCATCATCATGGACAAGACGCTCCAGCGCAGCAACCCGATCGATATTTTCACGGTGCGCCGCTGCATCTGCTTGGCGAGCGGAGAGCCACGCCTCCGCCTCATCAACGCGTGCAAGCAGGTCCCCTGGCATTTCGCTGCCGTACGAGAGCATGCGCTGTTCAAGGTCGCGCCATGACTCCAGCGCCGCCTGTGCACCCGACTCGTTCTCCGCAGCCCACTCTTCATCAAGCAGCGCGATGACCGCGCGTGCTTCCAGCGCTGTTCGTGTGGCAAGTGCGCGATCAAGCCGTGCACGCAACTGCGCGGCGACCTTTGCTGCGCCCGACCAATGCCAGTTTCCATCTTCAAGCCGCGTGACGGAAAGCTCTGCGTCGTCAAGAGCGCCCTTCTCCAAGGCATCCTCAAATCGATCGCCAAGTTCATTCGCGGTCACTGGCTCAAGAGCGGCGCGATCTTCAAGCCATGCCGGATTGTCGCTATCGCGTGCCACCAATTCGCGCAGTATTTCCAGTCGCTGCCATGCAGATGCATCCGAAAGTACAAGCCGGCGCATGCGGGCGAGTCTGCTGCGAAGCGGCGCAGTCAGTGCGATTGCCTCTTCAATCTCTGCGATAGCGTCACTGGCAATTTCATCTTGCAGCGGCAACTTGTTCTTGGAACAAAGTATCCGCCACTGCCGCATCACATCGGAGTCAAACGCTGCGGCCAGTTCAAACACTGAAGGTTCCGCTTCCGCCTCCGCGCATGCTTCCAATCGAAGACCGGCGCGGGCGTAACCAACCGCGCGATCCATGCGCCGGCGCAGTGTGGTTGATTCTTCAGAGATTCGATGCGCTAGCTCGCGGATTTGTGCTTCATCCCGAAGCCTTCCAGCGACGACCGAGCGGACCGTTTCGAACATTTCTTGCTTGGCTGCGTTCATTTGCTCACTCGTTGTGTGATGGCGGAGTCGAGTAACACAATTCCGTCCTCGTTCGATACGCGAATGCGCCACTGCACAGCGCTTCCCTTGCCCTTGCTCGCCGCGGTGGCTTCGATCAGCAGTTTGCTGACGCGATTCAATTCACTATCGAGACGAGGTGTGATTGATTCGACCATATCACGCATGGTCTTGTTGTCTGATGTCAGCGATGATGTACCACCATCGCCGAGGAATCTCTTCTGCTCTTCTGGAAGTAGCGCATTCTGTACGGCTTGCAGGTCTGTTCCAAAGTCGCCTGACGGAGCAGTGCTTTTCGATACCGCGAGCACGACATTGCACGACTTCTTGAGAGCGCTTAGTTCACCTTGTTGCTTCGACAGTGCCGTGATTTGCAAACCAATAACCGCAGCGCTCGGTGTCGTTGCACTGAACACCGTTGCTGACTTTTGCAGGGCTCGATTAACGGAAACAGTCAAGTTGTCCGCAATGTTCATCATCTCAACTTGCGATGGACCAACTCGAACCGTCGTTACCTGTGGAACGGCAGTGGATGTCACTTGCACATCGAGCGGGCTATCGCCGAAATCTGCCAACGACGTGCTATTTTCTGGTCCGATGTTCAATGGTTTCGTTGACTTTGCACGCATCTGCGCAAATCCAAGCGATGCACCGGCCTTGTCAAACACCTCAACGGTGCAACGCTCAAGCGCCCGCTGCAGTGCCACCACCGGATCAAGCTTGGCGTCCTTTACATCCTTTGCGTCACGGAGCGCTAGATGCAGCGCCTCAGGAACAGCACCAGTGGCGGAGCCAGTGATAACGAGATCAACTCCATCAATAGAAGCCCGCGCACTCATGGCTGGCCCGCTGAATTCAATTCCACCTTTTGGCTTCACGCTGACACCCGCCACGGCGAGCGACTTTGCAGGGATAAAGTTCACGGTCCATCCAGGTTTAGCGCCAATGTCGACACGCAACCGAAATTGCACCGTACCCGTTGCAACGCGTTCGAACACGGAAGTGGTTGCCCACTTCGCGATCGTTGGCAATACCAGTGGTGCGATGACTCGCGTCGTGGGAACAGGCGCGACTGGGGCCACCACGGGCTGGACCGGCGCCACCRGATCCATTGGCGTCTCTGGGACTCCCTCGGTTCCTTCCTTCGGCGGCTGCGAATTCCGCATGGGCAGCGAACCCGCTCCTTGCGCGTCGGGCTCCGGGACAACCGGCGGCGGGACCGTCGCGACGGGCTCCGCTGTTACATCGTTCGGCTTGGTGGCGCCGACATCGCCAACATC
>NSIA01000122.1 GCA_002737585.1 Planctomycetaceae bacterium
GTAAAACTAACGAGGTAAATCAAACCCAGTAGCACCACTGTCAATCCAGCCGCGGCCATTGCCAGCATGGGTGGACTGATGGACATACGCGCCGGCTCGCCCGGTGACGCATCTTGATCTGCAGATTCCAAATCCCGCACGAAGCGCCGCGGCGTGCCGGGTTGATCTCCTGCAAAGTCCATTTCCAATTCAATGGGCGCATCGCTCGACCGCGCAGCGCTGGCACCGGTAACGGCAGCCGCTCCCGGAGTACGCGCGGTCGCTCGCGTCGCCTTCTGCGCCGCCACCGCCTCCTCATCAATACCGGTCCGCGCCATGCGTGTGAATCGTGATTCAGGCGCTGGCCCCGCGGTGCGGGTGATATCAATGACTAGCCCCTTGGATTGCCGCGCCACATCTGCAGCCGGAGTTCCATCAAGGCAGAATCGCCACGCGCACGGGGTTCCGGCAACTGGTTGCAGGAAGTACGTTGAGAACGTTGCGCGCCAACGCGCCCACTCTGGCAACAGTCGAATTGCTTCTTCAACAAGCGGCAGCGGCTCGATGGCGGCTCCGTAAATCACATGAATCGGTCGCGCTTGGTCACGAAGAAATGCACTTGCAAGAACGCCCGCCCAACCSGCATCRCCAGTAGCCGCCTGCCATGCAACGCATGGGCGCGGGCCGGTCTCGCGAGTGGTTGGCACGCGCACTGGAGTATCGATCCACGCAGGTGCGCCGCTCCATTCACTGCGCAGAAGCGCGGGTTGCGACAAAAGCCACGCCGGTCCGGCGGGCACCAGTTCATCGGGCGCAAGCACCAAATACGTAGCGATCTTGTTTGAACGCGCCGTGTGGTCCGGCGGCGCGGGGCCAACAATGGAAAGCACATGCGCAATCCCCGTCGCTGTCTCAACGCGCCAGAAGCAATACGCATTCGGACCACTGCCCGAAGGACCAGCGCGATATCCGCCGAGCGCTTCAAGGCGCGGCACTAATGCCGGCGGCAATCCCTTGGTCATTGCAACAGTGCAGAACCCACTGGTTCCAGCCCGGAGGCCGCGTACTGCAGATGTGTAAATGAGTTCGAGTGCCATGGTTGCCGGTCAATCAGTGCAGCAATTCAACGCCAGCCAATCAATTCAACGCAGTCAGGACGGATCCATGTCAGCCGAATCTGACGGTGTTCCAAATGATGCGTCGCCTTCGCTCTTGTCGCTGGAGACCAAGTGCGTTGACCAACGCGCCAGTGTGTAGATAAACGGAACCGTCACCCAACGCGGCGCGATTCGCGCGACCGGAACCTTCAAGAGACCGCTGGCTGGATCCAAGACCGGCGACGTTCCGATCGCGCTCACTGGAATGAAGATGACTCGCTCGAACGCGTCTTCCGCAGCAGACACCAGTTCCGGAGCTACTTCACACAACAATGTGCGAATGCGATCGCTGGTTCGGTCCACGCGCTTGATGCTCATTCGCCCCAGGCCAGCGCGTTCGCGCGCATAGGGCGGCGTGGTGATATCCACGGGCGTGCCATCTTCGTCCTTTAGAAGTGGGGCCCAAATGTCACTCTTGGAGAGAATGACAAACAGCGGCTTAGGAACCCGATCCTGCGGCGCAAGACCTGCATGGATGCGCACACGGCGCGCCATTTCCACAATCAATTGATCTTGGCGAGTGGTCTTCGCACCCGGAGCCAATTGTGGGTCGCCACTCACACCAGCCAGACGTTGCCGAAAGCGAACATCCTGCGTCGGATCAAAGACAAACATCAGAACCTGCGCCTTCGCCAAATGCTGCGTACCAGGCGCGCGCGCGGTATCGGCGCCAGGAAAGAAGTGCTCGCCAGCATTGTCATAGAGCGTAAAAAGCTGCGTCAATCGATGCGGTGCGTGTCCGTTTACATGATCGCGAGAGGGGCGCACTGTGAAGATGAATGGATGGGCCAACATGGTGGCGACGCCCGGGTCGAACTGCACCGAGTTGTATTGCGCTCCTTCCATTTCCGTCTTGTCGATCGCAACTGACGATGACTGATCTTCATTGAGAAAGAGCTGGCCTTCGTTGTTGGTGATGGCGCGGTTCATCGCGGGATCCGTGTCCGTGAACGCTACGGAGAAATGCCGTGCGAGTTCCTCGCGCAATTTCCACATGGCGCTCGCCAAGAAATAGCTCTTGCCACTTGATGGACTGCCAGCCAAACTCATGATCACCATTGGGCACTCGAGCACCAGTTGCGGAATCTCYAGGTGACAGTTGGGGCATGCAAGTCGACGTGTCTTGGAACCAGACGGGTCGATCGCTTCGCCCGCCGGCGTGAAGCGCGATGGGAGGAAACGCACCGGATCCTCAGGCGTGAGCAATCGATCGCCGAGCAATTCAGGATGCGCAGCGACCCAAAGCGTTTGATCCGGACGGAATCGGTGCCAGCAGTGGGGGCAAACGGCGCTGGATTTGAGTTTCCTACTCACTGTGGTGTCCTTCAAGGCCAGACGCGGGGTACAGGGACTGAATCAGCAATTTCCGGGCAAAYATTGCCTGGCTACAGCGCATGGTCTGCAAGCAAAAGGTACCCGCAGAAGAAATACGGGGCATTGGGCGTTCGGGGTTCATGGCGTACGCTGATTCCGTGCCGATTCATCCTGAGAACTCCACCGCACCGGGCGAGGACGAAGCCCTGTGCGAACCACGCGAGCGAGCGAGCGCGATTCTTGGAATCGTGGCGGCCTTTGTGTTGGGATTGTGCGTCGTGCTTGCGGCGATCTTCGCTGGAAGTCGTGGTGGACTCGGCGGTGGCGGAACTGGAGGCGGACTCGGACGCGGCTACGGCGCAGGCATCGGAAATAGCAGTGGAACTGGGAGCGGAGTTGATGGGTCTGGCCCAGGAGCCGGGGTCGACGCCCACACCACCGGAAAGCTCGCCGACGGTCCGGATGAAGTAGCCCCGCCACCCGGAAGCCCCGACGGCGTTGCCGACGCAGGCGAATCCGAAGCAGCAGAGTCCGTAGCACTCGCGCCAGCCGGACCAGAGATCGAACCACCGAAGTTTGGTTTTACGGCGCCTGATGCCCCACCTCCACCACCGATGATTATGCCGACACCGCCGAGTATCGCAGCGCCAGGCGTGCCAACCGGGCGCCCAACGCGCGGCGGTTCGGGAGCGGCCGGCGGCGGATCCACCGAGGGCCAGATCATCGACGTCGTGCAAGCATGGCCCGACTCGCGAATAAGTATCAATCTTGACGCGACTGGCAGCATGGCACCCGCACGCGACGCGGTCGCYCGAGTGATTTCYGAGATTTTCGATAGTTTGCAGGGCGG
>NSIA01000123.1 GCA_002737585.1 Planctomycetaceae bacterium
ACGGAACCGCGAAGCGACCGAACATCGAATTCATCGTGACTGACGCAGAGGAAAAGCAACCAGAACTCCTGAAGCTCATGCGCGGACTGATGCGCGTTTCCAACACCCGCGTCTTCATCATCCGGGTCGATAGTTCGCCGCCGAAGCGTACTGAAATCAAGTAACTCCTTGTAGCAATACCTACCTCCAAGCACACAAGAGCAACGAACTCCATGTCACTCCTCTCTTGGCTTCCCTGGCAAACACACCCCGGCGCCTCGTGCGACCGCCGCGAGCGTAACTCCGCGATTGCTGCAATCGCTGGCTGCTTTGTGCTGGCACTTGGTCTGGTGATTGCGGCAATCATGTTTGCAGCGCCGTCCGATCCACCAGGGGATGATGCTGCGGGAACATCTGGTGGCGGCTATGGAACAGGCTCCGGGAGCGGCTTCGGTGCGGGCGTCGGCAGCGGCAGCGCGCTTGCTGGCGACGGTCCAGGGGCCGGTACATCAGGAGATCTGCATGGAGCCGTCGGTGAGACCGCGGACTCTGCACCGCGCGGTCAACGCACTGGAACGCTTGCCTCTGCAAATGCTGTCGAAGGCGAGTCACTCGTCAGCGGCGAAAGTAAAGAATTGCCTAAATTTGGCTTCACTTTGCCAAACATCAATGACCCAATCGATCCTCCGCAAACCGCCACGGCGGTCGGTAAGAGGGATGGCAAGGATGGCGCGGGTCGTGCGGGCGCAGGCGGCGGCGGCGGGGCGCAGTTCATGGGCATTCCGACTTCCGCCAAGAACATCGTCTATATCTTGGACTTCTCGTCAAGCATGCGCAATGAAGATGGCCGGGAGAGTTTGCTGAAGAGAGAGTTGGCGCAGAGCATTCAATCGCTCCGCGATGGTTGCAAATTCACGGTGATTCTGTTTGGGATATCGCCCGCAAATGGTGCCAAGTTGGTCGAGAGTCCGAACAAATCGGGAACCGTCTTCACCAATGCGGTACCGATGCCGCCAAAAGGTGAGTGGCTAGCCGCTACTGCATCGAATCGTGATTCAACGATCCGCTGGGTCACCCAACATGAATCGGATCCGGCGGGAGGAAGTGGCACA
Organism: Planctomycetaceae bacterium; assembly: GCA_002737585.1. Classification (GTDB taxonomy): domain Bacteria; phylum Planctomycetota; class Phycisphaerae; order Phycisphaerales; family SM1A02; genus UBA966. Next base: position 1,092 of record NSIA01000123.1, read on the forward strand.
TGGGACTCCATGCGCCTTGCACTGCAGATGAAACCGGAAGCGATCTTTCTACTGACCGATGGTGAATTTGACAGCAGTGACATCGCCATGCTCCGCGATGAAATTGCTGCAGGAAACAAGGAATCATTGACGCAAATCAACACCATTGCGTTCGCTAGTGAAAACGACGTGCAATCACTGCAAACGATCGCTCAAGAGAATAACGGCGTCTACCGTCGCGTCACCATCACTCCATAATTCAACTCACCGACGCGCGCGCCCGTCCCACACCACTGCGTTCCAGGTGTCCTCCAAACGCTCTTGCGCGCCGCTCTCTGGTGGCCCAACGCGCTCATCAATCACCGCGCGCTCAAGCTCTGGGAAATTTGCGGCGCCCTGCTCGATGCGCTGCCCCAGCTCATTGTTCCATGACGAGTACCGCGCAGCGAGTGCGGTAGCGAGCCGACCATCAGCACGAAGTGCTGCAGCCGCCTTGAGTCCAAATGCAAACGCATCCATGGACGCAATGTGGCCGTGGAAGAGATCCTCCGGGCGCCAGCTTTCGCGACGACGCTTGGCATCAAAGTTCAAGCCACCGTTCGTGAATCCGCCCGATGCCAGCACCACTTCCATGACGCGCGTTGCCAATGCGTAGTCGGTCGGATACTGATCCGTATCCCATCCGCAATTGGGGGTGCCCATGTTGGCATCCACGGAACCGAGGGCGCCCGCGGCAGCGGCCACACGCAATTCATGCTCCATCTCATGGGCCGCCAGGGTGGCGTGATTTGTCTCAATATTCAGTGATATTTTGCCAATCAGCCCATGCTCGCGCAGGAACCCAAGCACCGTTGCGGCATCAAAGTCATATTGATGAACACTTGGCTCGCGCGGTTTTGGCTCAATGTAGAGCGCGCCACGGAAACCAAGTTCAGACTTCCAGTCAACCGCCATTTGTAAGAGCCGCGCCATATGCCCAAGGTCGCGCGGCATATCGCGGTTCAAGAGACTTGAGTAACCCTCACGCCCGCCCCAGAACACATAGCCATCTCCACCAAGACGATGGGTGACTTCCATCGCGTGCTTGACCTGCGCGCACGCATGTGCAAAGACACGGACGTCCGGGCTCGTTCCGGCGCCAGCCATGTAGCGCGGGTGCGCAAAGAGGCAGGCGGTGCCCCACAACAGTTTCTTACCACTTGACTTCATGTGTTGCTGAAAGTGCTCGGCAACCTTATCAAGCATGGCGTTTGACTCACGGAGCGTTCCAAGCTCTGGCGCAATGTCACGGTCATGGAAACAGAAGCGGTCGATGCCGCATTTCTCCAAGAACTCAAAGAATGCATCGGCGCGACGCAGGCAATTGCTCAGTGTGTCGGTGCCGTCATCCCAGGGCATGAGCGCTGTGGGTGCACCAAACGGATCGGAGAGGCCGTTACGCATGGTGTGCCAATAGCAAGCAGCAAAGCGCACATGCTCGCGCATGGGCTTGCCATCAACCAATGCATCGGCGTCGTAATGGCGAAACGCGAACGGATTTCGGGAATCCGAGCCTTCATAGCGAACACGATCGACGAAAGAAAAGGCGGGTTGCATATCGCTATTCTGCCACGGCTACCGCGCGCGCGCACGCCGCGCACGGAAGGCGCTCCATGCTCCACTCCGCCGTCAATCATCTGCCGCTGGTCCTGATCATCTGCGGGCTCATGCTGGCGGTGGCGGCACTGGGTACCAAGATGGCCATGCGGATTGGCATTCCGACTGCGCTTGGCTTCATTGGCGTGGGCATATTGATCGGTGGACAAACCGAGTTACGCACGCTGCTGCAAGGCTATGAGGGTGCGTACTCCATCGGAAACATCGCGCTGGCGCTGATTCTGTTCTATGGCGGACTGAGCACCGATGTCCGCAAAGTACGTGGAATCTGGCTGCCTTCCATCACGCTGGCCACCGTTGGCGTCCTAGGAGTAGCTGGAGTCACCGCGTTCATCATTCGCATACTCGTCCCCAGTGCGCCGTGGTCCGTAGCTCTGATGATGGGCGCTGTGCTTGGATCAACGGATGCTGCAAGCGTGTTGCAAATTCTGGCACGCGAGCGCCTGAGTGGCCGCGTCCGGGAAATCGTGGAACTTGAGAGCGGATTGAATGACCCAATGGCATTCATTCTGGTGGCTACATGCACCAGTGTTGCCATGGGTGCCCCGTTCGAAGTGTCCACCATCCCCACCATCATGTGGCAAATGTGTGCCGGCGCGCTGATTGGCGGGGGGATTGGCTGGCTCAGCAGCCTGGCGATTGGAGTGTTTGAGGAAGACTCGCCGGAGATTTACCCAGTCATCACCATTGCGCTTGCACTGTTGGCGTACGGCATTGCTGAGTCATTGCATTCCAGCGGATTGCTTGCGGTGTTCATGACCGCACTCACCCTTGGAAACAGTGCGGATTTGCCGTTTCGGAGCACGATTGTCCGCTTCCATGCATCACTGGCATACCTCGCGCAGATTGTGATGTTCTTTGTGCTTGGCGTCTTGGTAGTCCCTGAATCACTGCTTGACATTCGTGTCATGGCCAGTGGAACACTGATTGCCCTGATCTTGGCATTTATCGCGCGGCCGCTAGTAGTCACGCCGCTCTTGCTCTTGTTTCGATTCCCCGTTCGCGAATCGCTCGCCGTTTCATGGCTCGGGCTGCGCGGCGCCGTACCGATCATCCTGATGATGATCCCCATGAACGCTGCACATACCAGTGAAGGTCAGCACAATCTGTCACGAGCCTTTGCAGTGGTGTTTGTGTGCGTCGTGGTTGGCAGCATCATCCCTGGCTCGACGGTGCGATGGGTGATGCGAGTCTTGCGCGTTCGGCTTGCGCCCATTCCGCGCCCATCCGCAACCATTGACATGGTCACCAAGACACCGCTTGACACGTGCATGATGATCATGGTGGTGCAGCCCGGCTCATCAATTGATGGCAAATACCTGTCGGAGGCGAAATTGCCCGGCGAGATCACCATTGCACTGGTCATCCGCGGCACACGGACACATCGAGTGCGTGGCGACACTCGCCTAGAAGCCGGGGATGAAGTCGCCCTGAGTCTCCCGGAACGAATGGTGCCAATTGCACAGGTGCTATTCGGTGAAGTGCGTGAGTGAGTGAGTGGGCGCTACGTGTTGGCGCTGCGTGCGAGCGCTGCCATTCAATCGCGGCGACTGATGTCCATGATCAGAATGAAATTCATCAAACCGCCGAGCGCAATGAACAGCGTTCCGAATTCATTCGCGGAACCCAAGCCTTTAAACGATGACATGGTGTGCTTGCCTGGCAGCGGGCGCCCCAGAGGATCAAGCGGCGCGGGCGCGGGCAAGAGTTCCCCAACCTTGCCGGTCTTCAGAATGTTCTGATTAGCCCAGTCAGTGGCGAGGGCGATCGGTCCGTTGCCACTTTGCGCAATGAACCACGGCGCGTCTTCGACGCTATCAACGGCATCAATTCCACCGATGAGAAGCCCGCAGCCGAACATTCCCAGAATGGCCGCCATCGCTAAGAATCCGCGCTTGCGATGTCCAAGCACCACGTGTCCAAGCCCTGGGAATACCCAGTTCAATACTGGACCCTTGACGCCCTGCCCGCTTGCGCCCAAGATGATGGCTGCCACCAAGAATGCGCCGCCCAAGGCAAGCCACGTGGGAATCGCTGCCAGCATGGGTGACGCGTCCGCAAGCACGGTGTGCGCGCGCGATGACTGCATGAGTTGTGCGGCTGGCTTGGGAGCCTGCACAGGCGCCGCAGCATCCCCAACCTTGACATCCCTAACTTGGTCAGGCGCCACGAGGGGAACTGCCTTGGCATCCGCAATGCCTGCTGCCCATGCGATTCCCTCGCGCAAATGCTGACGAAAGAGCGGCTCGGTGTAACTCTCCTTGGTGTGCCCGCCGGCCGTGTACCAAGCGCGCCCGCCCTCAAAGTCGTGGTACCACATGATTGGATGATCGCCACCCATGGATGCCTTGCCCGGGTCGTAG
>NSIA01000124.1 GCA_002737585.1 Planctomycetaceae bacterium
GCCGAGTGGGTAGACGAAACTGAGCCCTTTTCTGAACTCGTGGGTTCGCCGTTGTCCGACGGCGGGCCCACGGTTGTTTTTGGGGTTTCGCCGCGCGATCCTGGACTGAGCTGTCGCTCCTAGTCCTGCTGTTGGGAACAGTCCCGCTGTCGGGAGCAGTCCCAGGTCGGTTCGATCAATCCTGCCTAGTTCGTTCAGTCGTTGAAGCCGCCGATGTAGGGCATTGGGCTGCTGCCGCTTGGGCTACCAAACCATGCTCCGTTGCCCATTTCCTCTGCGTAATACGACGGAGTCAGTCCCCAGTTCACCATATCTCGATTACCGGCGACAGTTCCGTTCGACATTCCGCCGCCACCACCGTTGCCACCGGATGAGCCACCTGGTTGCCCGAGCGGCGGGGGATACCCCGGGCCGTAGTGATGCATCACCACATTGTTGCCGTACGGGGTCACGAATTTCGCTTGCACGTACCCAGGAGTTTCGCCATTCTGAATTGGGGGGCCGCCGCCGCTGCCAACCGCGGCTGCTGCCGTTGGACCCACCATATTCATGTGATATTCAGGCGCAAGGGCTGCATTTTCAGAGTCTGTTCGTGAAACCTCTCCGCCCGCGTGGTTGTAACCGACGCCCCACGGAACGCCGTTCCGGGTTTCACCCGTTACGTCCGAACCGCCGTACCCGGCGCCTTGCCCTTGTTGCCCCCGCTGGCCTTGCCCCTGTTGACTGTTGCCCGCTCCTTGCTGCCCGCCGCCGGCTCCGTAGCCATACCCACCGCCACCGGACTGCGTCTGCAGAACCGTGGCCGGGCTGATCGGGGCAAGTACCAGGGCGATGGTGGCGATTGTGAAGTTCATGGTGGTAGTCATCGGCATCGGGAGGTCCTCTGGCTAAAAGCGTAGCATCCGCGCCTTCCTATGCGAATCGTCGTTGCCTGTGATCATGCTGGTTTTTACTTGAAGCAGGAGATGCTTCCGGTCATTCGTGCCCTTGGCCACGAGGTGACCGATGTCGGCACGCACACCACCGCCGCCGTGGACTACCCCGATTATGCGGTTGCCGGTTGCAGCCTGGTGGTGGACGGCCGCGCCGATCGCGGCATCCTGTTCTGTGGCAGCGGTGTTGGCATGAGCGTTGCCGCGAACAAGATTCCGGGCATTCGCGCTGGCAACGTGGAAGACCACTATTCCGCTCACCAGGGCGTGGAACACGATGACATGAACGTATTGGTGCTTGGCGGTCGGACCATTGGTTTGGCGGTCGCTGAGGAACTGGTGCGCGCCTTCTTGGGCGCTCACTACACGGGTGAGGATCGCCATGCGCGACGCTTGCTCAAAGTGCTTGAGATTGAGGCCAATCCGGAACGGTTCCGGGCCATGGCCATTGGACATACGGTCAATACCGGCGCGGCCGGTGTTCCCTCCCCACGGGTTTGACACTCACTTCACGGCGCGCTCAGCGCGCAGGAGATTGCTCGATGCGTTTCTTCGCATGTACTGCTTCCACTATCGCTTCCATGTTGGTCTGCTCATCTGTGTTGGCGCAGGCGCCAGCCGCCCCAGCGGGCGCTGATTACACAACCCTCCCGCCAGAGCCAGTTGAAACGCAGAAGCAACTGGAGGCCGCCAAGGTTTCCATGATGCAAGCTGTTGAAACTGCTGAGAAGGCCATGAGCGGTCAGTCGCTTGCTGGGCGCGCCATCACCAAGGATGGTGTGGTGACCTCCTATGAAGTGATCCTCACCTGCAACGGGCTCCAGAAGCGCGTGCTGGTGGATGCGGTGAACGGCAAGGTCACCGGCGCAGTGGTCACCATGCCTGCAGCCGTGGCCAAGGCGCTCGAAAAGACCAAGGGTGGCGTGGTGCGCGAAGCTGCCATGAATCCAGCCGCTGAGCCTCCGGTGATCACCTGCGCCGTCTTCAAGGACGGTCAGCGTCACGACGTGGTGGTCAATGCCGTGGATGGCAGTATCGTGAGCGACACCATGATGAGCAGATTCCCAGGCGACGCGTTTACAGGTCAGATCGTCACTCTTCCCAGCGGTCTCCAATACGTGGACCTGAAGGAGGGCACTGGCGCCACTCCTGCTGACAAGAATGCGGTTGTCAAAGTTCACTACACCGGCTGGCTTGTTGACGGCAAGAAGTTTGACTCGAGCGTTGATCGCGGCGAGCCAGCATCGTTCGCGCTCTCAGGCGTGATTCCTGGATGGACCGAAGGCGTGGGCTCAATGAAGGTTGGCGGCAAGCGCAAGCTGATCGTTCCGTACATGCTTGCTTACGGCGAGCGTGGACGTGGTCCGATCCCTGCGAAGGCGACGCTGGTCTTTGATGTTGAACTTCTTGAGATCCCGAACGCACCGCAGCAGTAAGTTGCGATTGAATTGAAGAACAACGCCGCGCGCGTTCCGATGATCGGGACGCGCGCGGCGCTTTTTCATTCGTTGTGTTCCTGGTTGCGCGCTGTTCAGTGCTTCGCGCTGTTCAACGCTTCGCGGCGTTCAACATTCCGCGGTGTTCAACACTCCGCGGTGTTCAACATTCCGCGGTGTTCCGCCTTGCGCGGCCTTGCTGTCACCCGCGCAGCCAACTCACGGATTCTTAAACACTTCGTCGGCCTGCTTGGAAACTTCCTTCTGATACGCGTCGGACTTTGCTTTGGTGCGCACGGCTGCGTCGCGCGCCTTGCCGAGTGCTGATCCGCTCTCCCAGTTCGGGTCGCCGGGAGTGGGGTCCGTTGCTGGATCGCGATTCGCGGTGGCCGCGGGCGTGGCCTCTTGCTGGGCTGGGGCTGCCACCGCCGGGCGTGGCGTCATTGGCTTGCAAGCCACCAAAGTGGAGCAGCCCGCAAAGATCACCAAGAGCACAGTGGATGCGTTCTTCATGGACGGCATCGTACGCATGGGCGGTACAGTGACCATGTGACACAAACGCAGCCATTTGCAGCCATCTTTGATCTTGACGGCACACTCGTAGATAGCTTTGACGCGCATTGGCGTTCGTGGCATGCCATGTGCGCTCAGCACGGCGTGAACCTACCGCGCGAACTCTTTGTGCGTAGCTTTGGCATGCGCAACGATCGGATTGTTGACCTGTATTGGCGCGAGGATGGCAAGACCCCACCGAGTGTGAGCGATGCCGCCCGGTACGCCGATGAGAAGGAAGCGCTGTACCGCGGCTTGGTTGCGGAGTCCTTTCCAGCGATGGCTGGTGGTCGTGAACTGCTGGCGCGATTGCATGATGCCGGGTGGTTGTTAGCGGTCGGTACCAGTGGACCGCCGGAGAATCTGCGCGTGGCGGTCGATGAACTGGACGCCTCGCGTTGGTTCCACACGGAGGTGTGTGGCCGCGAYGTAGAGCACGGAAAGCCGGCGCCGGACATCTTTCTGAAGGCGGCTGAACGCATGGGCGTGCCACCGAATCGATGCGTGGTGGTGGAGGACGCGGTGCCCGGTATTGAGGCGGCACATGCAGCGGGCATGCCCTGCGTAGCCATTTGTAGCG
>NSIA01000125.1 GCA_002737585.1 Planctomycetaceae bacterium
GCGCGTACCATGTGTTCCCCATGGACACTCGATACCAAAAACTTGCTGAATTGTTGGTCCGCCATAGTTGCCAGGTCAAGCCGGGCGAGCACTTGCTGCTCGAGTTGTTTGACGCGCCCGAAGCGATGGCCGTTGCKATGGTGGAAGCRACCCGCGCGGCTGGCGGGCATCCGCATGTGACGCTGCGCTCCAATCGGGTGATGCGCGCGCTCAACAAAGAGAGCGGTGAGGAAGGTCTGCGGATCTGGGGCGAATGCGACCTGGAGCGTATGAAGCACATGCAGTGCTACGTGGGGATTCGCGGTGCTGCGAATGTCAGTGAGATGAGCGGCATTTCTCCGGAACAAATGAAACTTGTTGGCAAGCTCTACGCCAAGCCGGTGCACTTTGAGCAGCGCGTCAACCACACCAAGTGGGTGGTGTTGCGCTGGCCGTCACCAAGCATGGCGCAGTTGGCGCAGATGTCCACAGAGGACTTTGAGAAGTTCTACTTTGATGTCTGCCTGGTGGACTACGCAAAGATGGATCGCGACGTGCAGCCACTGAAGAAGCGCATGCAGGCGTGCGACAAGGTGCATATCAAGGGACCAGGAAAGACCGATCTGCACTTCTCCATCAAGGGAATTGGCGTGGTTCCGTGCTGCGGCGAACGCAACATTCCGGATGGCGAATGCTTCACCGCGCCGGTGCGCGATAGTGTTGAGGGCATCCTGCAATACAACACGCCCACGCTGTTCAATGGCATCAGCTTCACGAACATCGGCTTGGAATTCTCCAAGGGACGGGTGGTGAAGTGCTGGGCAGATCAGAATCAGAAGGAACTGGAAGCGATCTTTGATACCGACGAGGGTGCTCGCTATATCGGTGAGTTTGCACTTGGTTTCAATCCGCTGATCATGCATCCGATGAAGGACATCTTGTTTGATGAGAAGATCGCCGGCAGTTTCCACTTCACGCCGGGCCGCTGCTATGAGGAGACTGAGAATGGCAATCGCAGCGAAATCCATTGGGATTTGGTGTGCATTCAGCGCCCGGAATACGGCGGCGGAACGGTGGCGTTTGATGGAGAGATTGTGCGCAAGGACGGCAAGTTTGTTCCAGCAGATATGCACGCCTTGAATTTCTGATGCGCGGCACGTGACTATGAAGAGTGATAGGTATGCATAACAACGCTGAACATTCGGTTGATCTTCGCTCGGACACGGTGACGCAGCCCTGCGCGGCCATGTGGGACGCCATGCGCTCCGCTCCGCTTGGCGATGATGTCCTTGGTGATGAGCCGACCGTGGCGCGCTTAGAAGCGATGATCGCTGCGCGCCTTGGGAAGGAAGCGGCGGTGTTCGTTCCAAGTGGAACCATGGCAAACCAGCTGGCGATTCGCGTGGCGTGCGGCGCTGGCGATGAAATCATTGCGCATGAAGAGAGTCACATCATTCACTACGAAACCGGCGGGCCGGCTGCGTTGAGTGGCGCCATGGTGCGGACTGTGCGCGGTGATGGTGGTTTGTTTGATGCTGAAGATGTAACTGCCGCCGTTCGAACCCGCAACATTCACCACCCGGTGAGCAAGATGCTGGTTGCTGAAAATACGCAGAACCGCGGGGGCGGCACGGTGTGGGGCATGAATCGTTGGGAGCGGGTGGCGCGTGAGGCGCATGCCCATGGTCTCCATGTACATGTTGACGGCGCGCGTCTCTTTAACGCGTGCGTGGCTGGCGGTTACTCGGCGGCAACATTCGCCAAGCATGCCGACACGTTGAGCGTGTGCTTCTCCAAGGGACTGGGGTGTCCGGTCGGAAGCGCACTTGTTGGCCCAGCAGCTTTCATTGAGCGCGCGCGCCGGTTTCGCAAGATGTTTGGCGGCGGCATGCGGCAGAGTGGTCTGCTTGCCGCTGCGGCGATCTTTGCACTGGAGCACAACGTGGACCGCTTGGCGCACGACCATGCGAATGCGAAGGCGTTTGCGCGTGGAATCTCTRCCTTGCACGGTTTGCGCCCACATGTCAGTGCCGAAGAGACGCCCACCAACATGGTGTTCTTCCATGTCGATCCATCAATCGGTACGGCGCAGGCGCTGTGTGCGCGCTTGGAATCCAGGGGTATTCGAATGATGGGGCTCGATCCGCAGCGTGTTCGTGCGGTGACGCATCGTGATGTTGACGCTGCTGGAATTGAGCGCGCGGTGCGCGAAGTAGCGGCTGCGGTACAGGGCAAGTAACCGTCAGAGCGTGCCCCGCGCGGGCACTTGATTCAGTAATTCGATCCAGGCGAGGCGTTCAATCAGCCACGCGCCGTCTGCTTGGCGGCGGACTTCGATCCACCAGCGCGTGGGAACGGCTGCATAGCTGGAAGCGGTTGTGGTGCGGCAGCCAAGCAGCACGATGCCGCACTCGGAGTCTTTGGTGGCAATGGAAAGTTCCGTGACGGAGTTTGATTCGATGCGGTGCTTTCCCTTGAGGCTTTCAGCCGCTCGCATCAATCGTTCCATGTCATCGCCCGGACTCTCTGGGCCGCCGTAGTGCATCGATGCGTCGGGTGCAAAGCACGCCTGGAATCGCTGCAGATCGGCGGATTCAGCGGCCGCCACCATGGCTTGGACGGTCTCGCGCGCGTGCTCGCCTGGCGAAACTTGTACTGCCGCGAGTGCAAGAATTGCGGCCGCGCACAACATCATGGCCACGCCCGCCAAGATGGCACGAACGCGGTCGGTGCGCGCCCCCCACCATGCGAGCGCGGCGGCTACCACGAGTATGGGAAAGGCCAGCGTCCACGGGCTTTCGGCAAAGAGCGCGGTGAAGAGCGGTGTGGATGGAAGTTCAATGTTCACAGTGGGGATGTGCGGGGTGAGGTGCCTCATGCACTCGGTCTGCCGCGCTCGTAGCCTATAGCGGTCATGGCTTCGGTTCCTACTGCCCAGCATCTTGATGGAGTTGCGGATCTTTCCGGAGCGTGCACTGGTTCATTGGGAATATTGGTAGCCGAGGGGCCGTCACTCGCGCAGGCGCTCCCGGCACTTGCCGATCCGGGGCCGCGTAGCAAGTACATCATGGTGTGCACGACCGGGGCGCTTCGGCCGCTGGTTGCTGCGGGGATTGCGCCGGATGCGGTAGTGCTTGGTGTTGAGGAGCCGGACTTGGAGGCAATTCTTGGGCAACTGCCCGGACGGCTACTTTCCAGCACCACGCTCTTTGCTCCCGCAGTGTTGGAGTCAGCGGCGTCGCGTTGGTGGAGTGGACCGATGCGCCTCACTGGTGAAGGCGGCAGTGACTCCGCGCAATTTGGTTCATTGGGCGCTGGTCGTGCGGAGGAGCGTGCGCACCGATTGCTTCGACATATTGGCTGTGATCCGGTGGCATTGGTGGGTGTGGATCCGCTGGGGCTTGATGGGGTGTGGCATGTCCGTGGCACCGCGTTGGATTCCGCGTGGAGTGCGCAGCTCAACCCGTTCACCACACTTGCGACGCTGGAGTGGCGCCTGGGAATGCAGCGCCGTGAATTTCATGACTCGGCCATGCGCCGCGTGCGCGCCTTTGTGAGTGCCGATCGCGAAGCCGGGCTGCGGGTTCTTGATGCGGGCGCGGGAGTCGTTGCCGATGCAACAGAAATGTCAATCAGCGAAGTGCTTTTGCGCCATGCTGTGGTTCGTCGACCGCTGCCACTGCCGCGTCGATTGCTAGCGCCGCGTATTGACATTGATGTTGGCCCCGCGCGTCAAGCGCGCTCCATTGTTGGACTGATTGTTGCTGATTCGCAGTTTGGTGGTACCGGCGTGCCGCGCCACTTGGATAGCGAGTTTGGTGGTCGACCGGTACTGGTGCGCACCATTGAACGCATGGCCAGCGCGCAGTGCATTGAGCGCATCATTGTTCTCACTGATGCCCCAGATGCCATGAAGGATCTGATTGGAAATGTTCGTGTGCGCGTTCCGGTAGAAGTGGAGGCGTGCACGTGCCCGCTGCGTGGACCGGAGTGGCAATCCATTGCTGCAAGTCGATTGTGGTGCGATTCTTTGTGGGGCGGCGGCATCGGTGGCGCCACCGTGTTTGATGAGATGTTGGCTCCGCAGGCGATTGCTGATTGCCTTGCGGCGCGTCGCATTGATGGGGCGATGATCATTGGCGCCGACTGGCCATTGGTGCTGATTGACGGAGGTGCAGGCATTGAGGATGTAGCCACTCGCTTTGAGGCGGTTGGCCGCCGTGGCGTGGTCTTTGGCGATGCTCCGCCAGGGCTTTCGCCGTGCGCTGCGGGTGTTGACGCGCTGCGTTCGTTGGCGGAGCGAGGCCCGGGCGCAACGGTGGGAGCCATGGCGGGGCTGCGCGGGAAGTGGAATTACGACTTGCGCAGTTCGCCGCGCTGGGTAGTGCACGCGCCGTTTGCTGCACGCATCGCCACCGTGCGCGCCATCTTTGATTCGCCGCGTTCCAAGCTACGCATGCGTCGTGGATTGGAGCCGATTCTGCCGGAAAGTGGCAGTGCATTTCCGGGGTGGATGGAAATTATCCCAGCATTGGAGCGGCAATATGCAGCTCTGCCGACCTTTGCTCCGCAGCACTTACTCATTGAGTTGTGCACCGGCCGGTTTGCCAACGGCAGTGCCAGTCCGCATCGCTATGGAACCATTCAGCGACCACCGATGACCCATGCGCTCATGGAACGCATTCTGGAACAGTTGATTGATGCGCGCGACGTGGTCATCAGCTTTGCTGGGTTGGGAGATCCGATGCGTCATCAAGAGCTTCCGACATTTATTCGCATGGCAAAGAATGCGGGAGTGCGAGCGGTGCATGTGCGCACGGAATTGTTGGCATCGTCCGGAGTGATTGGTGCGATGGTTGACGCTGGCGTTGATGTTGTCAGCGTGGAATTGCATGCGGCGTGCGCGCACACGTACCGGGACACCATGGGATTCGATCGCTATGAAGATGCGCTGGCGAACGTACGCCGATTGCTTGACCTGCGCCGTGCCGCTGGCGGCGCGGATATTGATCTCTTTGGCTTGCCATTTGTGGTGCCACGCATGCAGCGGCGTTCAGCAACAGTGGCTGATCTGGCTGGTTTTTGGCAAGAGTGGGGTCGCCTTGGTACCGCCGTACTTGAAGCGCCGCCGATTGCTTTCATGGGTGAAGAAGAACGGGCCACCCACGACCGACTGGTGGATGCCTCCAACCCACTGCGCAGCCAGCGCCGGGAACTGTGGCGGCGCATGAAGATCCTCTCCGATGGCTTGGTTCCTGCGGCAGAATGCGACCTCTTGGGGAGTACGGCGGTTGCCACGTTGGAGCGGCTTGGCGTACTCGACGCATGGCGCGAGGTAGTCAGCCGGCGCCGGGATATTCGGCGCGAGAGTGGCGAGGGTTGTATTGAACTTCGCACTCGAACGCCGTGAGCGTGGACTGCCTAGTATTCAGTTCATGTTCGACGCCGATGCAGTTGACTTCTCGCAGCCGGTAGCGCTCTTCCCGCTGCCAACCGTGTCGTTGCTGCCACACGCATTACAGCCACTGCATGTGTTTGAGCCGCGCTATCGGAGCATGGTGATTGATGCTCTTGGGGCTTCGCTGACGGGCAAATTTGAACATGCGGCGCCGATTGCGATGGCAACCTTTTCAGGTGAGGCATGGCGTGATTCGTATGGAGGCGCGCCCGCACTCCGGCCGGTGGTGTGCGTGGGCCGGATCGTTCAGCATCAGCGCTTGCCGGACGGCCGTCATGACATCATGTTGCATGGGGTTGCGCGGGCAACGATCGTTGCAATGCATGAAGCGGATGATTCGCGGCCGTACCGCATGGCGGAGTTGCAGCCGCTGGAGCCGCTCGAGATGCCTCGTCCGCGCATGATGCGCGTTCGGCGGGCGATGCATGCATTGCTTGCGCGCCCGCGCTTGGAGCGCGTCATTGCGGCGCGTCATGTACTCGATTGGTTTGCTCGTGATGATGTGCCAACTCATGCCGCGATTGAAGTGGCGGGGTATGCATTGGTACGCAATGCAGAAGCTCGATATCAATTGCTCGCTGAGCCGAATGCGTTTCGGCGCGCAGGGATTGTGCGTGATGCGATTGTGGATCTCGAGCGCTTGATTTGCATGGCGGAACGCCAGCACAGCGCCGATTGGCCGAAGGGTGAGAGTTGGAATTAGGGGCGGGGTGAGCCGGGGGGCGCTGATGGCGCAAGAGGCGCAACCGGCGCAAGAGGCGCAAGTGGCGCAACCGGCGCGGTGGGCGCAAGTGGCTCCGATGGCGCAACAGGCGCGGATGGAGCAACAGGCGCTGCTGGCGCAAGAGGCGCCGCAGGCGCAGCCCCTGCTGCAGAAGCACTTGGAACTATTCGAAGCGCTGGCAGGCCGGCCTGACTGGTGGCGGCATCAAGGGCGGTGTTCCACTCGGCGAGTTCGCTGGCGAAACGTTTCAGCAGCGGGGCGGGATCGCCTTCAATCACGATCTGCGTAACGCCGTCGCCTTTTTCTAAGGCATCAACCACGGCTTGGCCCGATGCAACGGTGCCAAAGATGGGAATGTCCAAGTTCCAACGCGATTGCTCCTTCACGGTCACGAAGAACTGTGTTCCATGCGCGCGCTGGCCATCAGGAGACTTCTGCATCGCCACCATGCCTGGGCCGTCAAACATGAGTTTGGCGCTGAATTCACGGCGAATGGTGTAGCCCGGGTCGAACGACTGACCGGGTCCGCCGCTTTGGCGCAAGACACGCGTCCAATCATGAAAGGCACTGCGGTCGTAAGCGCCGCGCTGCACGAGATTGACAAAGTTGGCGCAGGAGATGGGAGCTTCCGCAACACGCAAAGTGATTCGAAATGTGCCGCGCGCAGTATCGACGCGCGCCGTGAGCGCGGCTGCCGTGGTCGGGGCAGGGGCAGAAGCGGGCGCGGCCGCAGGGGCAGACGAAGGCGCGAGCGTTGGTGGTGCAGTGGTGGTGGGCGCGATGGTTGCAGCCGTCGTCGTGGTATCTCGTGGCGTTTCACCCGTCGGTGGTGCAGCGGTGGTCGCCTGTGGGCCGGCAACAAACGCAACGATGCATGCAAGTGCAAGTGCCACGGTTGCCAACACGTGGCGATGGTTCCGTATGGAGCGGGTTGGGTTCATCATTGGTGATTCACCGATCGTTCGCACTACCACCACTCGGGGTCGGTGCATCCATGTCAGTGGACTGATCGCTCGCCGAATCGCCAGAGTTCAGTTGGGCGATGCGTTCATCGATCCCCCGCAGTCGCCATTGCGCGGTGCGCGTTTCCGCGTCACACGCCATGATGCGCTCCGCGAAGATCGCACGCGTTCGTGGATCACCGGATGATGCTTGCTCCATACGAACAGCGGTGTCCCGTACCAATCGGCGCCGTTTGTCAATCAATTCTTGCAAGCGCCGCTGCGCCCCCAGAAGCGCAACCACCGACTGCGGCGGCGCGCCGGATTGCGCACTCGCCACGATGGCGTCAAGCTCTTCCGAGTTGGCAGCGCGCTTACTCAGTTCGCGACGCGATGCATTCAATCGCAACTGCAGGTCGTACATCATGGCAGTGAGCGGCTCGCCCAGTGATGGCCCGCCGATCTCCGTGGCGCGTGTTACCGCCAGTTCAAGTGCGCTTTCGGAATCAAAGATCCACGGCCAGATCGATCGATCAGCCGCATCACGCAGGAGCTCCGCCGCAGGCGCCGGAAGCATTTTTAAGAGCGCAAGCGCCGCATCATGATTGGCCGCACGCAACGGTGCTTCGGAGGCGCGATCGCGCGCTGCGAACTGGTCGAGCAAGCGAATGCGTTCGTCGATGGTGGCCTGCGGAGCGGTGAGTTCCCACGCCGGACCCCATGATTCTTCAAGCCGTGCGCGATCAAGGGCGGTATTCATCAGTTCCACGCGACGCGCGGCGATGACGCTGGCGAGGCGTGACCAATGTCGTTCCAGCGCGCCCTCAATTCGGCGGCGATCCATGCCAGTGATTCCGGATTCGTCCAGTAAATCCGGTAAATGAACAGCCGCTGCGGGGTCATTGGCGGGTACATCATCACGCTTGACCACGCGCATGAACAGC
>NSIA01000126.1 GCA_002737585.1 Planctomycetaceae bacterium
CGGATGGCCAGCGCCAGCCATGGTGGCTTGACCGGTACTGGTATCGATGACGCAGTACACCGCGGTTGCAAAGCGCGTGGTTCTTCCCTGGTGCGTGACCATGTCCGTATTGATGCGCGCCAGCGCCTCGCCGGGCGGGATGATTCGATAGGTTCCGTTGCCAACTTCTTTCGATGGCAATCCACGGCAAATCACCATTGTCAGCAGGGCGGCCGGAACGCCGTGGCCGACTGCATCGGCGATGAAGACGCCGATGTGTCGTTCGTCAAGTCGTACGACGTCGTAGATATCGCCAGAGACATAACTGGCTGGCCGCCAGAATGCGTCAGCGCGAACGTCGCCCACTTCGGGGAACGAGCGCGGAAGAAACTCCCGCTGCACTTGCGCTGCAAGTTGTAACTCCTCTTGCATGCGGGAAATCTCACCGCGCAGGCCGCCGGTAAAGCGTGTGGCAATAGCTAATTCACGCCCAAGGCGCTCAATTTCTGGTTGTCGTCCAATCATCCCGCGCAGTACGGCGGCCACCGTGGCGTCATCAGCGTCGATCGATTCAACCGCTGCTGTTTCGGTGCTGGCGCGGCGTCGTCCGCCATCATCGATCAGTAGCAGCACTGCGAGGCGTGCTTCTTCGGCAGCATCAAGAAGCGCGGACAGTCCCGTGGGCACGTCGCGTGCATCTAATAGAACAACCAACGCGGTGGTTCCTGCGCTACAACACGTTCGGGCGTCTTGCATTGCATGCCACTCGGTAACGGTCCCGCTTCCTATCAGGGCAGGGAGTTCGCGCGCCAGTGCTTGCCCACGTTCCTCGCGGCGCGGCGTAGCACTCACGGCAATACGCACTGTGTGCGCACCGTTGCGCGCACGCATGGGTTCGTTCATCGAATGGCCGCCTTGAGTGCGGCTGCATCAATTGGTAATTTCTGTGAGGTCTTGATCTTCAGTTCGTTGGCACGACCAGCGCGCAGCTCGATGACGTATTGCGCGGGGGTGACGCTTGAGTAGCGCTTCAGGCGCGCCTCATAGGTGGTTTGTGATTCGTCCGCGCCACGCAGAGGCTGTTTGGTCATGGTGTGGATCGCAGTGACGTAACCCATCGGATCCAGATAGATGATGTCCATGTCAGTGACGCAGTCCTTCATCCAGAATCCACGCATCTCTGAATCGGGGAAGACAAACACCATGCCGCCATCCGTTGGGATGTCGGTGACCGCCCCCAGTCCGCGCTGCCGAGTGGGGTCGCTTGAGCTCACGGTGAGGCGAAAGGGCGATCCGGCAATGGTGGTGTTCCAGGTTCCGCCATCTTTGAGCGCCGAAGAATCGCAGGCAGTGCACGTGACGGCGGTAGCAAGGGCGAGGATCGTAAATCGAGGGTGCATGGGCGATTCCTTGGTCATGGATAAGGGCGCGGTGCGCGCGACCTGCGCAGGATAGGGCGGGTGATGCGTTCTGCTGTCGGCTTCGCGGTATATTTGTCACCCTATGTCCCGCCTCACGGCCAAGCAGATTCAGACGAAGCTCGCCACTCTTGCGGAGTGGACGCGCAGCGGGGCAGTCATTCAGCGCACGTTCACCTTTGAAGACTTTTTACACGCCATGCGTTTTGTGGACAAGGTGGCGGCGGAAGCCGAACGCGTGCAGCATCACCCCGACATCATGGTGCGGTATTCAAAGGTCACGCTTGCGTTGAGCACCCACGACGCGGGCGGCATCTCTGACAAAGACTTCGACTTCGCAGCCAGCGCTGATCGAATCTTTGTTGGCGCATGACTGAGCGTTACGGCGCATGACGGCGAATGAGTCGCAAGACGGCGCCTGACGGCGCCTGTTCAAACATAATCACTGCTCGCCAAGGATCGTGCGCGCGACACGTGCGCGCGCGGCGCGCTCATCGTCATCGGACTCAATGCCCGATTCTCCAGCGCGGAGATGCGCGGACTGCAGTTGAATGGTCAGTCGATTCAGCGTGTCGAGCCCCACGTCCGGAATCAACCCAAGGCATACACCGAGGCGCACGCTGGAAAGCTGTTTCATCGCCTCGTCCAACCCCAGCAGTCGGGCTGATCGCAACAGTGATATGCCACGAAAGACACGGTCCTCAAGCAGCGTGCGTTGCCGCTCCAGCAACACACGCCGTGCTTCACGTTCGTAGGCCACTACGGCAGGAACAATCCGTCCGGCAAACTCTTCGAGCAGACCAGTTTCGGTCACTCCCAGCGTTCGTTGATTGGAAATCTGGAACCAATCGCCAGTGGCTTCGCTGCCTTCGCCGTGGAATCCGCGCACCGCGAGGTGCAGTTCCTTGGCCGCGCGCTTGACCTTTTCAATTTCATTGGTGACGCGCAGTGCGCGCAAGTGCACCATGACGCCGATGCGGATTCCGCATCCCACATTGGTTGGGCACGCAGTCAAGTAGCCCCACTTGGGATGAAATGCAAAGTCAAGACGGGAGCCCAGTGTCGCGTCCACACGCACCGCGGCATCGAATGCCTCGCGGAGCAGGTTGCCGGTACGCAACACTTGAATGCGCACGTGGTCTTCCTCATTCACCATGAGGGAGAAACGCTCGTCAGGAGTCACCGCCACGGCGCGCGGTGAATCACCCTCTGCAAACTGTCGCGAGATCAGGTGTCGTTCCCACAGAAGTTGTCGATCGCGCTTCGGCAGCGCGGCAAGGTCGACCCACGCCAGCGATTCCGCGGTACTTGCACCAACGCGTCCGCCGCCCACCAGCCCAACGCTTGCTTCGTCCGGACCAGCAGCAGCGCGCACCGTTTCAAGCACTTCGCGTCGTTGCGGATGCGTAGCGCGTCCAACGAATGGAAATCCGGAGACGTTGCGGGCGAGGCGAACGCGGCAGCTCATCACCACATCGCGGTCGCCGGCCATCATGGCGGTGAGGTCAGTCATGGTGTGCCATCGATTCGAGCGGCAGTGGTCGGTCGCAAATCCTTGATTCGATCGCGCAACTGTGCAGCGCGTTCGTATTGCTCTGCCGAGACGGCGGTTTCTAGTTCCCGCAGCAGTTGCTGCAAGAGCGCGGCGCGTTGATTGGCATCATCGGCACGCGCGGGCACGTTGCCTATGTGTTCGGATGCACCGCCATGGGATCGTTCAATCACTGGCCCAACCGTGGTGGCAAACGCGTCGTAACAGGCGGGACAGCCAAGCAGTCCGCTGGTCTTAAAGTCATGAAAGGTGTGCCCACACTCAGGGCATACGGGTCCGCGGGGGCGCGTCCCAGCAACTTGCGCAAGTTGACCAAGCAACTGGTGAATAGGCGCCTGACCTGGCATTTGGATGCCCGCTGCGCCGGCGTGATCTTCGCACAGGTGTACCTCGTTCATCTGTCCATTGACGATGACGGTGTTGTGCACCACTGCGGGTTTCGCGCAATGATCACAGGGTCTGAACGGGGCTGCCATGATTCCGAGTCTAAGCGGTCAGTGCAGTCCGGATGGCCTTCAATCTCTTGAGTAGCGCAGGGATTTCTGCAAGTGGCTGGATGGTGCCCGCATCGCTCTTGGACTTGGCTGGATCCGGGTGGCATTCAAGGAAGATCGCTTGCACCCCCGCTGAAACCGCGGCATTTGCCAGGATGCCGGCGCGTTCGGGGCGGCCGCTTGTTGCAGTACCGGCGCCGCCCGGCAGCTGTGTGCTGTGCGTGATGTCAAAGCACACCGGAGCACCCAGCGCCATCATGTCGCCGAGACCGATGAAGTCCGTGACCAGACGGTGGTAACCAAAGAACGTGCCGCGCTCCGTGAGCATGGGCTGCGTGCAGCCACCTTCCGCCAGTTTGGTGAGGACGTTGCGCATCTCTTCCGGAGCCATGAATTGCCCCTTCTTGACATTGACGGGCTTGCCAGTCGCGGCGGCGGCTGCCAGCAGGTCGGTTTGTCGGCACAGGAAGGCGGGCACCTGCAAGAGGTCGACCACGCGCGCCACCGGCTCGGCTTGCGCCGGATCATGGATATCGGTGGTGACTGGCACGCCGAGTTTCTCACGCAGGCGCGCCATCTCTTCCATGCCGCGCTCCAGCCCAGGGCCACGATGCCCGTGAATACTGCTTCGGTTCGCCTTATCGAAGCTCGCCTTGAACACGTAGGGCAGGTCCAAGGCGTGGCATGCATCCCGGACCACCGTACCGATTCGCTCATTGGTCGCCGAGTCCTCCAAAATGCACGGACCAGCGATAACTAAGAGACGACGGGCGGGCGCGGCAAAGAACTCAGGAAGGACATTTTTCATGGCAATGGAGGCTCGGAGGGGGTGAGCGGGGGTGTGGGCAGGCGTCACAGACGGTGCAGCCCACCGTTCAGAACTTGAAATTACTTGATTCTTACTTCACATGCCGGGTCCTGTATCTGACATTCCGAGCGACGGCGCCTCACATTCGGGGCGTCGGCGAGTTTTCAGGAGTCACACCATGAGCCAGTTCCCCGATACCCCCGAGCAATTCAGTACCGCCGTCTATGACTTGGTGCGTCGCCGCCACGGTTCCCGAACCGTGGAATTGGTGACCACCTTGGTACTGACGATCGATGGTCGGCACTTGGGTCTGGAGAACCTGTGGCGCACCGTGCAACGCTCCCCGGAAACATGGCTGGAGACGGTGGAGCATCACATCGATCGCGTTCTTGAAGGCGATCAGATGAGCACCTTGGACATTCCATTTACTGTGGCAAAGAGCCGCATCATGCCGCGCATTCAACCCGGCAACATCTTCCAAACCCTGGACCGTGAGCATGTGGCTCATGTTCAGTGGGTGAATGACACCGTCATCGTCTTCGTCATGGACATGCCGCACTACACGGTTTCCATCAGTACCGAGCAGATGATCCGCTGGGGCGTGACGGCTGACGAGCTTGAAGATATTGCCCGCGCCAACCTGGACCGCTACGCGCCGAACTTGGACGTCCAAGTAGTTCGCTCCAACGAAGGCGGTCGCGCGGCCATCATCAGCATGCATGACGGCTACGACGCAGCACGCCTCTTGCTTGGCGATCTGCACTCACGTCTTTCGGCGCAGCTTGGAAAGACGTTCTACGTTGCCGCACCGGCGCGCGACATGTTCTTAGCGATGACTGGTGATCCAGAACCGTTTGTCGAGCGCCTCCGCGCCCGCGCCGAGCAGGAGTACCATCGGTTGCCGTATCCAATTTGTGCTGACCTGTTCTTGGTCACCACGGATGGCGTGGCAGGAACGAAGCTCGAAGCGGCCTGAACAATCTGACTTGCGTTGATGCATCACGATTTCGTACTGGTCGGCGTTGATGCATCACGGTTTCGTACTGGCCCGCATTCGCCTTACGAGGACGGCCGCTGAGCGCGGCCCTGTCCTCTTCGGCGCTTGCGGCCAGGTTGCGCGTTTTTGTATCACGCTTTTGTAGTCGCCCTGATGCAACACGATTTCGTACTGGTCCGCATTCGCCTTACGAGGATGGCCGCTGAGCGCGGCCCTATCCTCTCCGGCGCCTGCGGCCAGATGAAGGTGTTCCACAATCCCTGGCATGCAAGTGCCTTCCGTGTTCGAGCCCCCGCAGTGAGCACGGGATCCTCGGTAAGCGGCGTGTGAAACTGAGAAGTCCGGCAGTTGGACGTACGCCCCGTGGGTGCCAACCGGACGAACAGATTCGCCCGAGGCTAAGCGGAACCTTGTGGAGCGCAGCCGTCCGCGTCCGAGGGTCCCGCGCGCAACGGAGGGGGCGGTTGAACGACTCAACTCACTTCACCAGCGCGCACCCCGAAAATGGGGACAGGGGTGAACGGCACCTATTTAATCCGGCGCATCTCGCCTACCCAGGCGCCGTATTCAATGGCGGCTTTGCGGCGTGCCGCGGGTGATGGCCATTTGGAACGGTCTGCGCCAAAGGCGGTTTCCATTCGCCATGTCCAGTAGCGACCGCGGAGGCGGAAGCCCGTCTTGGCGCCCAAGAGGGCCAGATTCCAGATTCCGCGCAGAGCGTGCATCAGTACAGGCTATTCGCAGGCGAGGGTCCCCACAATCGCCTCGGTGAAATTTCCGCGCAGCGCTTTGGCTGCATGTCGCAAATGCTTCACCACGCGCTTCTACACTCGACCCTTGCAATGGCAAAGGTCAAGACCAGTTTCGTCTGTAGTGAATGCGGCAATGTTCAGCCCAAGTGGATGGGCAAGTGCCCCGATTGCGGCGCATGGGATGGATTGCAACGCTTCACTGAAGCGTCGGATATCACCTCGCGCCCCGCGCACGGCGCACTTGAACTTCCTGCCGAACTCACCGCCACGCGCGGTAGTCGACGCGCGCAGCCGATCGCGGAAGTGAAGCCGCATGATGTTCCACGAACGTCTACCGGTATCGCGGAATTCGATCGTGTCCTCGGTGGCGGACTGGTCCCCGGCAGCGTTGCGCTTATTGGCGGCGATCCCGGTATCGGAAAGAGCACGCTGCTCTTGCAAGCAGCCGCCGCGCTCGCGGGTCGCGGTCGTCGGGTTCTTTACGCCACCAGCGAAGAGAGCGCGGCCCAAGTCAAGATGCGCGCGGATCGGCTAGATGGAAGCGCCGATGCAGTGCGCGGTCAACACTTACTTCTGCTTGCCGAGCCAAATCTGGCAGTGATCGTGGAAGAAGCACGTCGCATCGCGCCCGACCTCTTGGTGCTTGATTCCATTCAACTTGCCTACCGCGGGGATATTGATGCCATTCCAGGAAGCCTTGCGCAGTTGCGTCGCTGTTGCCTTGACCTTGTCACACTCGCAAAGACAAGCGGCACCGCGGTAGCCATTGTTGGTCATGTCACTAAGGATGGCGATCTCGCTGGCCCCAAACTTCTTGAGCATCTCGTCGATGTAGTCCTCGCCTTTGAAGGCGATCGACACCATTCCTATCGCGTGGTGCGCGCGGTAAAAAATCGCTTCGGAAGTACGCAAGAACTTGGCCTCTTTGAAATGACCGGCGCTGGTCTCATTGAAGTAGAAGAGGCAACACTCGCTCCGGAATCTTCAAGCAGTTCATCCAACGGTGCGAACGCTGGTGATAACGCAAAGAACAAAGTGATCTCGCGCCGACCAGGAAGTGTGTTCGCTCCTGTGCTTGCCGGAACGCGCGTACTTCTTGCTGAAATTCAGGCGCTTACCGCTACTGGATTTCTTGGGGCAGCGAAGCGCCGCGCTAGTGGCCTTGACAGTGCGCGCCTGGCAATGCTGATTGCAGTATTGGAAAAACACGGCGGTCTGCGACTTGGCGATCAAGATGTTTACGCATCCGCACTCGGCGGAATGCGGATCATTGAACCAGCAGCCGACCTCGCTACTGCACTCGCCATTGCTGGTGCCTTCTACGAACGCGGGGCAGGCGCAGCAACCGTTGCCCTCGGTGAGATTGCACTCTCTGGTGAAGTTCGCTCCGTGCGACAGATCGATCAACGTGTGCAGACCGCAGTACGGCGCGGAGCGCAGCTGCTCTTGGTGCCCGCCACGCAAGTTGAGAGTGCGCGCGCCGCTGCATCAGGGGCCGAAGTGGTGGCGATTGGTCACTTGCACGACGCCATCGAACATCTCGCCTAAGGGCGGATTCTTCGTCGCAAGCGCCCAGCACTGCGCGAATTCAGCAAGATCCTTGATGTTCGCCGGAAGTCCTTGCCCATTTGAGCCGACGGACGGTGTGGCAGTTGCATGCGTGAGCTGCAAGTTGCGTCATCAACAGGGAAATCTGCGCATTTCCCCTCGATATGTCCAACTTGCATTAAAAACCACGAGAGATCTTTCTAAGTCCCTATTCCAATTCCATTTACGCAACCTACACAGTGAGCTGGTGAATTATTCAATCAGCTTATGAAACACCTTTATTGACCTCCTAAGGCATATTTTGACCAAATGCCAACACGCGTCCTTTGTCCTTGCTATGATCCCCCCTTCAACTAATCGGCTTCACTTTGCCGATAGCGGTTGAGTCTCACGTCTGCCCACCGCGTTGGTGGGCGCCAAGATTTGAGAATTCGTCACTGGGTTTGTGGGTGAAATGTCAGAGCCCCGACCCGATACAAGGAGCGAACGCATATGAGTCTGACCAAGTTTGTTGGGCTCCTCGCGGGCTCGACCCTCACGCTCACGGGCGTGAGCTACGCAGCCGTCGAGGGGAACAATGACACCGCCACCCAGATTTCGGAGCTAAAGGCCGAAATCGCAGCCCTCAAAGGTAATCAGGGCGAACAGTGGCTCACCGAACAGCGCGCGGACCAGATCCGCGGCGTCGTCCAGGACGTCCTGGCCGATTCCAACACCCGCTCCAGCTTCCAGCAAGCTGGCGGCGCGACGGCCGGCTACAACAACGGCTTCTTCATCTCCAGCGCCGATGGCAACTACTCGCTGAAGATCAACGCCCTTGAGCAGGTTCGTTTCGTTTGGAACAACACCTACCAAGGCAAGACAGATGGTCCGGATGGCAACGACGCCAACCAGTGGGGCTTCGAAAACCGACGCACCCAAGCCTTCTTCTCGGGCAACGTTGTTGACCCAAGTTGGAAGTACCTGGTCGGTATCGCGTACGACTCGCAGAGCGATCCGTATGTCAGCAATGGCGACGGCGATCCAGCCTTCAACCTGTACTACGCGATGGTCACCAAGACCTTCGGTGACGGTTTCTCCGTCTCTGTTGGTCAGATGAACGTCCCGTTCACTGTTGAAAGCAATCTCTTCAACGCCGGTTCCACCCAAATGGGTGACTACTCGATCTTCGAGTACATGTTCGGAGCAGGCCAGCAGGTCGGCGCCATGGCGAAGCTTGAGAAGGATGCATTCCGCGTTTCGGGTGGTTGGTACAACATCGTGCAGACCGACGTGTCGGGCACCATTGGCCAGTCATGGGATAACGCTGACAACCAGAGCATCGCCATCGCATCGCGCGCTGAGTACAAGGTTGCCGGTACCTGGGATCAGTTCTCCAAGGAGAGCAGTTTCAAGGGCGAGGAGTTTGGTCTCCTCATCGGTGGCGGCGTAATCTGGCAGAACGGTCGCGCCCAGAACAATGACTCGACTTACAATGCGAATCCGCTCGGCCTCACCGCTGATGCGCAGGCAAAGTTCGGCGGTTTCAACCTGATTGGTCAGTTCCTCTGGCAGGATGGCTACCCAGGAACGGACTCGTCATCGAGTGTCTGGGGCTTCAACGTTCAGGGTGGCGCATTCGTCACCGAAGATCTTGAAGTCTTCGGAGCATGGGCTTACGCTGACACGGCTGGCGATGGTGGAGATACTGGTTCGTTCGGAACCACCAACTACCTCCAGACCGGTGCAAACTGGTACTTCGCGAAGAACTCCATCAAGGCAACTGTCATGGGAATCATCCCGTTGAACAATGACGCTGCTCAAGCTGGCAATCTCCGTGGCTTCGAGGGTGGCGTTGGTCTGACCGGCGAAGACAACAACTTCTCGCTCGTTTGCCAGCTCCAGGTCATGTTCTGATCCCTCGGGATCGACTCAACCTGCAGCCCAGCTGCGACAATGTAAAACTTCCATCGGACCCGGCTTCGGCCGGGTCCGATGTGTTTTTGTCTCAGTCATCCCGCTAGCCTTCACCACACATGGCCACCGCCCTCGTCCTTCTCTTGGGATCCGCGCTGGGAATCATTGACCATCCAGTCAATGCAATACCGGTCAGCGTGAGTACCGACGTGACCGGTATGGACGCCGAACTCGCAGCCATGCGCGCCGACTTGGCGGCCATTCGCCGTGAGCAGGGTGAGGCATGGCTATCAAATCAACGCGCGTCTGAGATACGGTCACTGGTGTCAGACGTGCTCGCCGACTCGTCCACGCGTACGCAATGCGCCGAATCCGGCAGCGCGCTCGTGAGCGGATATGCCACTGACCGCGGCTTCTACCTCGGCACCGTTGACGGCCAGCAGACCGCGCGTGTGTTCGGCTTCATGCAGGTTCGCTTCGTTTGGAACCAAGGCTATGACGCCGCCGAACGTGATCCATCGTCAAATTCTGTGTGGGGCGCAGAGGTTCGGCGCGCGCAGCTCTTCGCCACCGGCAACCTCGCGGGTCCATCGCTGACGTGGCTCATTGGGCTGGCCTTTGGTGCGGCACAGGATCCGGTGGACTTCCAAGATGTTCGGTTGGATCCCGCATCGATTGATGACCCATCACCCACCGTGAGTTACCTCAATGTCACCAAGCAACTCGGTAGCGGTTGGTATGCGCAAATCGGCAACATATTTACCCCGTACACCTACGAAAGCCACCTATTTTGTACTGCAGAAACGCAGATGGGTGAATGCTCCATGCTGGAGTGGCTATTCACCGCCGGCTTCACCACGGGAGTCAGTCTTGGCTATGACGGAGATGCCATTCGGTGGCAGTGCTGCTACGGCGATCAGATCGGTACTGCGCCGTCATCGTGGGATTCAGCAAGTAATCAGAGCCTGGCGCTTGCAAGCCGCGTGAATTGGAAGCTCTGCGGAAACTGGGAGCAGTACGCCTATGAATCCAGTTTCCGCGGTCAGGAATTCGGAACGTTTTTAGGTGCTGGAGTTCGATGGCAAAATGGTCGCGCCCAAAATCCATCCGCGACGGATGGCACCAATCCACTCGGAGTCACCGGCGATGCCACGTTCATGTTTGGTGGCGCCAACATCCTTGTTCAGGGCGTTTGGGTTGATCAATGGGTCTCTCGTGATGAGGCTGCGTGGGGCGGATTGCTGCAAGGTGGATTGTTCCTCGCCGACACACTTGAGGCGTTCGGCAATTGGACGATTACCAGTACCGATGGCACCCAGCAGTACGCCACCGTGGGCATGAACTGGTACGCGGACCAACGTGCGCTCAAAGTAACGGCACTGGTGATTGCCCCGGTCGATGGCGGTCAGCCGGCCTTGACCTCGGCGGTACTGCCGCCGCAGGGCCTCGGTGGGGGGTCAAATCCCAACAACAACATGAGTTTTTCGCTGCAGATTCAGGCAGCATTTTGATGGCTTGCAATGGCGGGTGAGTGAGGGCGCCCCTTTGCATCCTGCCATTCAGCCCACTTTGGACCGATTTGCCTCTCCCGCTGCAGGGGGCGCCCTTGACCGTCCGATGAAACCACTGCGATAGGATTGGTACTTCATGGCTCGAAATGTGGGAAATCTCTTTGCCGCCTGCTCCGCCGCGATCACCATCGCCGGCGCTACGCACGCATGGGCACAAGAGCCTGCAGTGGTGGACCCAGGTGCTGCGGGCGATGTACTGGCGCGCCCCGCTCCGGGAGTCGATGAACTGATGAAGCGGCTCGAGACCCTCGAAGACCGCAACCGCGAATTGGAAGGCCGCGTCACCGATCTCAATCGTCAACAAGGCGAAGAGTGGCTCGGTGAACAGCGTGCTGGGCAGATTCGCGACATCGTTCGCGATGTGCTTGCCGACAGCGATCAACGCGCCAGTTTGCAGGGCAGTGGCATGACCGCTGGTTGGAACGATGGATTCTTCATGGCAAGCGCCGATGGAAGATTCCGGATAAACCTTGGCGGGTTCATACAGAACAGATTTACTTCAAGCACTATTCGTACTGGGTCATACAACGGCGCAAATCCGGCACAGCAAGCGGTCTTTGATCGCAAAGAAACCCGCTACGGTTTTAAT
>NSIA01000017.1 GCA_002737585.1 Planctomycetaceae bacterium
CTTGCCCTTCTCGTTCATATCCGTGACTACTTTGTGCTCAATGGGCAGTCCGTGGCAATCCCAACCCGGCACGTACGGAACACGCATGCCATCCATCAGCCGCGAGCGCACCACAATGTCCTTCAAGACCTTGTTGAGCAAATGCCCCAGGTGGATCGATCCATTCGCGTACGGAGGGCCGTCATGGAATGAATAGAGCGGCGCATTCGCACGCGCCGCTTGCACTGTGTCATACAGCGCCTCTTCTTGCCAACGCTTCACCGTCAACGGTTCGGCTTGCGAGAGGTTCGCCTTCATGGCGAAGTCGGTCTTGGGGAGATTGAGCGTGCTCTTGTAGTCAGGCATGGTTCAGCATTCAGTCAAATTCGGGCTCATCGCCAGGCTTGATGTTCTCGTCGAGGTACTTCTGAAAGTCGCCCATCTTGTAAGAGATGAAGCAAAATGCGTGATGCAGCGTGAACCATTCAGAATCCTTGGGATTCTTGTCAAGGTCTTGCCGCAGGCGATTCAGTTCAGCGAGTACTCGTTCTGCTTTCATATCAATTCCGTGGAAATAAGAAGTGTAAATCAGTGATCGTGACCGGCATGATCCGCATGATCTGCGTGATCCATGTGCTGCCCCTCATGCCCTTCATGCCCAGCGTGCGCAAGCGCTTCCATGCGGCTGACAGCGAGTGCCAACACCAATCCAAGCACCAGCGCGATGGACAAGCCCACACGGTCATGGCGATGAAACTGCACTTCAGGCAACAGGTCCGCAGCAGCAATGCAAAGGAACGTGCCCGCTGAGAATGCCAACGCATACGGAACGGCCGTAGCCGTCCCGCCAGCCGCGGCGGCGCCCAACATAAAGAGCACCACACCAATCGGCACCAAGCCGGCAAACAGGAAGTTCACTAACAGCACTTTGCCGCGGCTACCGCCACCCGCGTGGAACAGCGTGGCAACGGTCATGGCGTCAAACGGCTTATGCAGCAAGATCACGAGGAACGTGCCAAGCCCCGCAAGGGCCGGCGCCACGCCTGGCTCCACTTCACGGACCGCGGCCACGCTGGCGGCAAGCGCAACGCCCTCCAGCAGCGAGTGCAATCCCATGCCGACCGCAGCGCCGGTCCAGGTCAGCCGTCCAACCGGTGCGTGTCCCGCAGCAGTACCGCCATGACTGTGCCCGGAGTGATCATGCGCAGCGTGATGGTGACCCTCATGCCCGTGCATCGGATCATCGCACGCTGGCTCCGGCAATTCATGCTGATGGAAATGCGCAAATCGCTCCAAGAAGAACATCGTCAGGAACCCAAGCGCCAATGCCACCATCAACGGATCGAACAGCCCGTGCGAGTCGCCACCAGCGGGCGCCGATTCCATGCGCGCCATCAGCGCGTGTGGCACCATGTGAAAGAGCGCTACGCCAAGCATGACGCCAGAAACGAAGCTCAATCCAAACTGCAATCGTCGATGCGTGAGGCGCAGCACCACTGGCACCATGCCGCCCGCAAGGGACGCCACCACGATGCAAACGCAGAAGACGATGAGGGCGGTTTCGGGACCCATGGTTCGGCCGGGAATGCCGGGCGAAGCAGTCCTTCGCACCGGGGTCGGGGGCTACACGATACTGCAGCGACGGCTCAAAATTGCGGTATTCAAGCAGCGCAATCAAAGATCTGTTCACTCATCGGGCAGCGCCGAAACCCCGTAGCGCCTTGCGGCGCCCTATTGAGCCGGATAGACTGCTTCGTCCGACCGCTGGGGTGGTAGCTCAATTGGAAGAGCGCCTCGGTCGCATCGAGGAGGTTGTGAGTTCGATCCTCATCCACTCCACTTGAACTGGGTGCCCGGTACCCGACCCCGCAACCCGCCGCCGCGCGGGTTGCGTTGTTTTTGCCCAAGATCGACCAAATCCGCCCCCTCCCGTAGCATCGCACCCGATGTCCGCTGGCGAACCAACTGCAGAAGTCGCACCCCGCGCATACAACCGGGATACCCCGGCCATGCGCCAGTATGACCGCATCAAGAGTCAGCATCCGGGGTGCCTGCTGCTGTTCCGGATGGGCGACTTCTACGAACTCTTTGATGAAGACGCCGTCACCGCACACCGCGCGCTTGGCATCACTCTGACCGAACGCACCAGCGGCCAGCCGATGGCCGGCGTTCCGTTCCATGCCGTTGAGGGGTATCTGCGCCGCTTGGTTGAGCAGGGCTACCGGATTGCAGTCTGCGAGCAACTGCAAGACCCCGCCGAAGCCAAGGGCGTAGTGGAGCGCGGAGTCACGCGAGTCCTATCACCGGGAACCTTGGTTGACGAAACCCTGCTTGATGATTCCCGCGCAAATCGAATTGCTGCTGCATGGATCACCGGCACAGGGAATGACCTCCGCGCTGCTGTGGCCGCTGTTGAACTCTCAACCGGTGAATTCACCGTCGAAGAATGCGACGCTGCGCTCCTTGAAGATGTGCTCGCACGCATCGGTCCCAGCGAACTGCTGCTTCCAGAAGGCGACCA
>NSIA01000022.1 GCA_002737585.1 Planctomycetaceae bacterium
TCACCAAGCCACGCATGCGTGGATCGGCGATACCACGCAAGATCTCCATTTGGACGATCCGCTGGATCAGGCTCGCCATCTGCGCGCCCTTGTGGCCAGGCGCGCGCGGGGCGCCTGAGTGATGTGAATGCTCGTCACGATTCATGAATGTTTCAATCCTTACGACCGCTCATCGCRCCAAGACTGCGCTGCACCTTSACAGTGCGGTAGCACTCCAGAACATCGCCGACCTTGATGTCGTTGTAGCCGTCGATCTTCATGCCGCACTCGTTGCCGGAACGAACTTCCTTGGCGTCGTCCTTGAAGCGCTTGAGCTGCTCCAGACGTCGATCCTTCTCGATGACGATGCCGCCACGAGTAACACGGATCTGTGCGTTGCGTTCCACCACGCCATCGGTGACGTAGCAACCAGCAATCGCGCCGACCTTGGTGATTTTGTAGACCTCGCGGACGTCGGCATGACCGATGACTTCGAGCTTGAGTTCTGGCTCAAGCAGACCGGATGCCGCCTTCGCAACATCATCGGTGAGGTCATAGATGACTTCATAGAGGCGCATCTCAATACCCTTGGCTTCAGCGAGTGCGCGTGCCTTGGAGTTGGATGTGACATTGAAACCAACGATGATCGCCTTGGTGGCTTCAGCCAGCGCAACATCGCTCTCGTTGATTCCGCCCACTGCGCAATGCTTGACGCTGACTGCAACCTCTTCGGTGCGAATCTTGCCGAGCACAATGCGAAGCGTTTCCACGGAACCTTGCACATCGCCCTTGACCACCAGCGGAAGTTCCTTGACTCCACCCTTGCCCATGTGCTCAAAGATGTTGTCGAGGGTGATCTTCGGCGCAGCCAGTTCACGCTCACGCTCAATGCGGCGACGTTCAAGCGCGGCCTGCTCCGCTTCCTTGACGCTCTTCACGCAGTAGAACTTGTCGCCTGCATCCGGCAGCACATCCAAACCAGAAATTGCTACTGGAGTAGAAGCGCTCGCACTCTCGATGCGTTGCCCGCGGTCGTTCACAATGTCGCGCACGCGCCCATAGGCACGTCCGACAACAATGAAGTCGCCCTTCTTGAGTTGACCTTCTTGGACGATGATGCGCGCAACGGTGCCGCGACCCTCTTCCATCTGCGCTTCCAGGCACGTGCCCTGAGCAAGCCCCTTGGCATCGGCCTTGAAGTCGCGCARATCAGCCAAGTAGTCGAGCATTTCCAGCAGCTCTTGGATGCCCGTGCCCTTGGTGGCACTGACCTTGAGCACTTCGGTCTCGCCGCCCCACTCCACGGGATTCAGACCGTGTTCGGCAAGCTGACCAAAGATTCGCTGAATGTTGCCTTCAGTGGCCTCGGCCTTGTCAATCTTGTTGAGCGCCACCACGATCGGCACGCCAGCTGCCTTGGAATGGTTGATGCTCTCAATGGTCTGCGGCATGACGCCGTCATCGGCAGCTACCACCAGCACCACAATGTCCGTCACACGTGCGCCGCGAGCGCGCATCTGCGTGAACGCTTCGTGGCCGGGCGTATCGATGAAAGTCACCACGCGCTCCTTGTCGCCCGCCTTGACGGGGACTTGGAATGCACTGGTCGCTTGGGTGATGCCACCCGCTTCGCCCGATGCAACATTGGTGTTACGAATGCGGTCAAGCAAGCTGGTCTTACCGTGGTCGACGTGACCAAGGATGGTGACCACCGGCGGACGCGCGCGCTCTTCCGAGCGAACGCGAGCAGTGAATCGCTCCTCGATGATGTCGGCAACGCTCTTCGCCTCTTCCACGATGAGCTCAATTTCATAGCCCATCATGATTTCAATGGCGCGCTCGGTTTCGATGCTGCCGTTGATGGTGGCCATCTGGCCGGCCAGAACGAGTTGCTTCAGRATGTCGCTGGCCTTCACGCCGCTCTTCTCTGAGAGTTCCTTGATGGAGATCGGCTCGGTGATATGYACTTCGCTCGGTGGACCTTGCTCAACGCGAGCGCCGCCCATGCCGCCATGCGAACCGCCCGACGTCTTATGACGACGGTTCTTCATCCAGCCGGATGCTTCAGCCAAGCGCTTGTCGCGCTCGCCCTTGTCGATGGTGCCAGAACCGCCACTGCCC